>JAAUQQ010000175.1 GCA_012032745.1 Synechococcales cyanobacterium RM1_1_8 | reverse complement strand
CGCCTGGCTGCGGCGCTAATCCACCCCCTAAAATAGAACCACCCCAAGCATTCGAGGTCACAAACATGACCCCCATCAAACAACAGCTCCTCGACGCCATCGACCAAGCCCCAGACTTCCTCCTAGAACAGCTCCTTCAGTTCCTTCAAACCCTCTCCAGCGCTCCCAAAAGCCGACCTCCCTTCGGCGCAATGAAAAATAGCGGCACCATTCTTGGCGACATCATTTCCCCGATCGTTCCCCTGAGCGATTGGGAAGCCCTTCAGTGAAACTCCTCCTCGACACCCACATTTGGCTCTGGTACCTCCTCGGCAATCCCCAGCTTTCAATCACGCTTCAATAGTCCACCCGATCGCCCTTCTCCGCCCATTCCTGAAAGGCAGCATTGGCCTCATCGCGCATGAACTGAATGATCGGCAGGCGGCGATCGCCCATCTCCCGCCCGATCTCCTCATAAATGAACTGGTCATCAAAGCCAATCGCCGCCGCATCTGCTTGGCTGTTGCCATAGAACATCCGCTCAATCCTAGCCCAGTAAATCGCCCCCAGGCACATAGGGCAGGGCTCACAGCTTGTGTATAGCTCGCAGCCATCGAGCTGAAAGCTGTTGAGATTGGCGCAGGCTTGGCGAATGGCGACCACTTCCGCATGGGCTGTGGGGTCGTTGGTCGTAGTGACTTGGTTGTGGCCCTCGCCAATGATTTGGCCGTCTTTGACGATGACCGCGCCGAAGGGGCCGCCCTGATTGCTGCGCATCCCCTGCTGGGAGAGGGCGATCGCCCGCGCCATAAAAGCCTGCCGTTGCGATTCCGAGGGACTACTGACCATGGGGCTGCTCCAGGTTCGACTGTACCCATATTCCATGCTGAGGGCTGGGGGCGATCGCAACTGCTCATCCACGACTGCTCATCCATAAGCTCAGCAAATGTCACCAATAGCGAAGTAAACCTTAAGAGAGGGTTACATTGCTTAACAAATGCGTTATTCTTGTCTCATACATAACCGTTCCGCCAGCCAAGACCCCTGGTTTTGTCTAGCATCACTGCAATAATCACTCCAATGACTACCACGATTCAAACCCAGCAGAGCAGCGCCAGCCTCTGGTCTCGCTTCTGCCAGTGGGTAACTTCCACGGACAACCGCCTGTATGTAGGCTGGTTCGGCGTGCTGATGATCCCCACCCTGCTCGCTGCTACTGCTTGCTTCATCATTGCCTTCATCGCTGCTCCCCCCGTGGACATCGACGGCATCCGCGAGCCCGTTGCTGGCTCCCTGCTCTACGGCAACAACATCATCTCTGGTGCAGTTGTTCCTTCCTCCAACGCCATCGGCCTGCACTTCTACCCCATCTGGGAAGCAGCTTCCCTGGATGAGTGGCTGTACAACGGCGGTCCTTACCAGCTCGTGTGCTTCCACTTCCTGATTGGCATCTTCGCCTACATGGGTCGTGAGTGGGAACTGTCCTACCGCCTCGGGATGCGCCCTTGGATCTGCGTTGCTTACTCTGCTCCCGTTGCAGCCGCCTCCGCAGTGTTCTTGGTCTACCCCCTGGGTCAAGGTTCTTTCTCCGACGGTATGCCCCTGGGTATCTCCGGCACCTTCAACTTCATGTTCGTGTTCCAAGCTGAGCACAACATTTTGATGCACCCCTTCCACATGCTGGGTGTGGCCGGTGTGTTCGGTGGTTCCTTGTTCAGTGCCATGCACGGTTCTCTGGTTACGTCTTCCTTGGTTCGTGAGACCACCGAAGCTGAGTCCCAGAACTACGGCTACAAGTTTGGTCAAGAAGAGGAAACCTACAACATCGTTGCAGCCCACGGCTACTTCGGTCGCTTGATTTTCCAATACGCTTCTTTCAACAACAGCCGCTCGCTGCACTTCTTCCTGGGTGCCTGGCCTGTGGTTGGTATCTGGTTCACGGCGCTGGGTGTGAGCACGATGGCGTTCAACCTGAACGGTTTCAACTTCAACCAGTCAGTGCTGGACAGCCAAGGCCGTGTGGTTTCCACCTGGGCTGACGTGCTGAACCGCGCCAACCTGGGTATGGAAGTGATGCACGAGCGCAATGCTCACAACTTCCCCCTCGACCTGGCTGCTGGCGAGTCTGCTCCTGTGGCGCTGACCGCTCCTGCTATCAACGGCTAAATCTCCCTGTTAGATTCAGTCCTTGAGAAAGGCTTGAGAAGCGGCGGCTCCTGCGGAAGTGGGAGCCGCCGTTTTGGTTTGGGATGTAGTTTGATGGCGATCGCCCCTGCTCAGCGCGATCGATAAAAGCTGTATTAATAGCGTCCGGGTAGGCCAAATCTAGACCGGAATAATTAAATAGAAGCGAATGGGATGGGTTGCCGACATCCTTTGCCACTGCCCTGCTGTCATCTTGCTTACTCGGGAGACCTTGCTTACTCGGAGGGGCATGCCAACTGCTGACCTGGCCATAAGTTTTGAGGTGTTTTCAACCGAAAAATTACAGTTTTAACCCTAATTCACGAAGTAACGTACGCTCCTGTTTAAGTGAGTTTACCGATGCAGAAAAAAATATTTTTGTGGCAATACTAACGTTAGAGGTGGTGGGCAGCCGGGCCGCCAGGCAGACCCAAAGGACTGGGCAGACGCAATGAATTCTTAAAAAAGTGTAAAATGCAAACGTGAACGGAGGAGTACCGTGTTCAATCGACTCGCTTTTCAGCACAGCCAGTTTGTTCAAGATCTGGTGATGAGCCTGCAAGCCCTAGCCCGCACCCTCGAAAATCAAGGCTATTCTTCATCCTGCTACACCTGCGGCGGCGAGCGCAACAGCGCATCATTTATGGTGAGCCTAGCTGAGGGACATCTCATTCGGTTCCTGGTGTCTGACTACGGCATTACCTGGACCGAGATGCGTGATGATCGCGAACTCATGAAGTTGGAGGGGTCCGAGGCCATCAGCCAGCTCCACGAGCTAGCCAGCTTGGCTAAGTTCAAGGTCAGCCCTGCGGACTGCGAGTTGCTCCGCAGCCGCTAGGCCTGGTCGCCCCAGATTTACAGCTTTATCTTGCCTATATGACTAATGCGAGCGTTTCGGCCTGGCAACATGGGTTTGTGGAAACCAACGACATTCGCCTCCATTACGTAACCCAGGGCGAAGGCGAGCTTGTAATACTTCTCCATGGTTTTCTGGAGTTTTGGTATTCTTGGCGGCACCAGCTTCCTATTTTGTCTAGGCATTTTAAGGTCGTTGCGCCGGATCTGCGAGGCTACAACGATTCGGACAAGCCCGCTGCGGGCTATGACTTGGAGACCCTGGGCCGCGATGTTAAAGGCTTGATTCAGGCCTTAGGCTACGAGAAGGCCCGCATTGTTGGCCATGGTTGGGGCGGTTCCATTGCATTGTCCCTGGCGGAGAACTTCCCCCAAATGGTTCAATCTCTGGCGCTTCTCTCTGCACCCCATCCCCAGCGTTTTTTGCAAGAGGCTGCGAGTAATCTGGATCAGTTTGGGCAAAGTTGGTACATTTGGGCTGCCCAGGTTCCCAATCTGCCGGAATGGTTGGTAAACGCTAACCTTCCTCGGCTGGTGAGCGGTTTGTTCCAGCAGCAGTCCGTGCGCAAAGGCGCATTCTCGGCTGAGGACAAGGCCATGTATGAGGCCGCGCTGGCTAAGCCTGGCGCGCTCAGGGCAACCTTAAGCTACTACCGTCAACTGCTGTCGCTCCGCAGTCTGACTCAGCTACTCGCAGATAAGCCTCAGTTCATCGCCCACCCGACTCTGATTTTGTGGGGGCAAGACGATACTGTCTTTAGCCATCGTTTGGCAAAGGGGCTGGAACGCTTGATCTCTGCGCCCTGCCGCATGAGGTTAATCGATCACTGTGGTCATTGGATTAACCAGGAAGCACCACAAACCGTGAATCGGGAGCTGACTCAATTTTTGCGGAAATTCTAAAATTTCGATGAAATTTTAACGTCGAGAATTTAGCTACGCCCCATGCCGCGATCGCTACCAGCTCACATCGAAGTTGGAAGCCTCCCTCGCCTTTGGCCGCATTCAAAGTTATTAGAAACTTTCTGACAAGGCTGTTCTGAAGATTTCTTCGTAGAACGATCCTTGAAAACGGTGTTCAAGGGGAGTAATGGCCTAGGCGCGGAATATCGGATCAGCCGAATCCCTTGGGCCGCTGACCGTATTATTCCTCTCCCCATGTCACTCAGATTTAACCATAATGAACCTGACGGCTCAGTTGGCAGACCCGTTTGCCGTTGGGTTCGGTCGCCATTCGGGTTGGGCGCGATTCACCAGCGGCCCCAGCCGAGGTTCACTCCAGGGAGTTCCACTGCATCTTTTGCCCTTGCTTGCTAGTAGGTTTCCCCATGGTCCATTTCCCCTCCACCCTTCGCCAGACCGCGCAGCTCTTGCAGTCCACGACGGGTGCCTCCGGCCTGGAGCAGCGCTTGGGGCTGTATCAGGTTTTTTTAAGGATCTATGAGAATAACCGTCCTCTGCTGGATGAGCTGCTGGGACTCGAAAACCTAGAGCATCTGGATGCAAACCAGATTATTTCTCCCTATGTGATTGGTTGCTTCGATCAAGGGGTGCCCTACCTGATGACTAATTTGTCATTGAAGCATAGCCGCTCACTTTACCAAGCCGAGCAGACTTGGGTGGTGGGACGGGCGATGGATGCAGGCCTCTGTGTGAGCGATCCTCGGCTGTCTCGCTACCATGCGGCCATTCAGTACAAGTCCGGGGATGGCTTTGTGCTGATCGATCTCAATAGTACGAATGGTTCCTTTGTGAATGGTGAACCAGTTCGCCATCGGCGCTCCCTGGTAGAGGGCGATCGCATTCGTGTGGGCGGCACCACGATTCAGTTTTTTGAGCAGCCGGAAATTCAGCACTTGCCTGCTGTGCCCCTTGAATTGCACCAACGGCTGCGCGAGGCGGGTGGGGAAATACCATGCCCCACGGCCCCGGCGGCGATCGCCCCATCCCTGGTGGGGGATGACACGATGGCATTTTTGTCGGGCGATGGCCAAGGGAAGCTTCAGCAGCAGGCAGACTTGTTGGAGCGCTTGCGCAGTCAGTAATAGCGGGCTCTATTCCTCGGGCTATTATTCCTCTGGGCTCGCACTACTCTTGCGGCTGCTGCGCCTTTTCTTGGTCGTGGTTGAGACTTCTGGGGGTTCTGGCTCGGCTTCTAGAATGCCTTCGGGGGCCTCGGCCTGCATCTCTTCGATGCTGGTGGGGTGGCCGACGGTGTTGGCTGAAACCACTGCGCCCATTTCTAGTTTTTCGCGCACCTGGGCTTCGATTTCCTGGGCGATCGCGGCATTTTCTTGGAAATAGACAATCGTATTGTCGCGACCCTGGCCGATGTTGTCGCCCTGGTAGCTGTACCAGGCTCCCTTGCGGATGACGATGCCGGTTTCTTCCGCCAGGTCTAACATGCAGCCCAGGGTAGAAATACCTTCGCCAAAGAGAATATCAAATTCGGCAATGCGGAAGGGTGGGGCAACTTTGTTCTTGGCCACCTTGACCTTGACCCGGATGCCAAACTCATTATTTCCTTTTTTCAGGGTCTGGATGCGGCGGATGTCGAGGCGCACCGAAGCATAGAACTTGAGGGCATTGCCTCCGGTGGTGGTTTCTGGGTTGCCGTAGGTGACGCCGATCTTGACCCGCAGTTGATTGAGGAAAATGACCGTACAGCCCGACTTGCCGATGTTGCCGGTGATCTTACGCAGGGCTTTGCTCATTAGGCGGGCCTGGGTGCCCACCTGCATGTCCCCCATTTCACCTTCGATTTCCACGCGGGGGGTGAGGGCGGCGACCGAGTCCACCACGATGATGTCCACGGCGGTGGAGCGCACGAGCTGGTCTACGACTTCGAGGCCCATTTCGCCAGTGTCGGGCTGGGAGACGAGGAGGTCTTGGATGTTGACCCCCAGGGCAGCGGCGTAGACGGGATCGAGGGCATGTTCGGCATCGACGAAGGCAGCGACGCCACCGCTGCGCTGCACTTCGGCGATCGCATGGAGAGCCAGGGTGGTTTTGCCCGAACTTTCTGGACCATAGATTTCGACAACGCGCCCCTTGGGAATGCCCCCGCCCAGGGCCAGGTCTAGGGTCAGGGCTCCCGTGGGGGTGGTTTCGACCTTCATACGGGCGGCATCGCCCAGGCGCATGATCGAACCCTTGCCAAAGTTGCGCTCAATGTTGCCCAGGACGAGTTCGAGGGCTTTGGCGCGCTGCTTGGCGTCTTGGGAGTCTGTGTTGGAAGCCATGGGCAAATTATTCGTTGAAGGGGAACTGGGAAGGTGCCCATCAAGGGGTGAGGGAACCCGTTTATTTTAGCGAGCCTGCTGGCCTGGAACTGACATTTCCTGGGGTGAGGCATGGCTCGTCAGGCAATTATAGAACATGGGTATTGTAGATCGTAAGTATTATTGAGAAAACTTGTTGAAGGCGGTGGGCTGGGCCTGGGTTGGCGGTGGTGCCCTGGCCAACGCGATGCTCCAACCGCCTTGGAGAGTGGTGTCACCGGCTGGCTCCTGTGGGAGGATGGAGAGCGATCGCCGCCCTGCTGCCCAGCTTTTCCTGAGTTTTGTCCGGTCATCCTATGGTTGCCTCCCCCTCCACCGCCTTCCCAGAAACAGCGGTCTCCGTGGCCGGAGTAACGGATTACATCAAAGCCCTGCTGGAGCAAAATCAGCAGCTCCACCAAATCTGGGTCGTGGGTGAGGTCTCCAGCGCCAACGCCCACGGCAAGGGATTGTTTTTGACGCTCCAGGATCCTGAAACGGGGGCGACCTTGAATGGCGTGATTTGGAAGAGCCAGCTCGCCAAGGTCGTGACCGTTCCCCAGGTGGGGGAGCAAGTGATCGTGCTGGGTCAAGTCAAGGTCTATACCCAGCGTAGTCAGTACCAACTGACGATTTGGCAATGCTTGGCGGCGGGGGATGGACTGGCGGCCCTGCGCTTTCGACAACTCCAGCAGCGGCTGGCGGCGGAGGGATTGTTTGATGCCGCCGAGAAGCGATCGCTGCCGCGCCATCCCCAAACCATCGCCGTGGTGACCTCACCCCAGGCCGCCGCCTGGGGCGACATTCAGCGGACGTTGCGCCATCGCTATCCGGGTCTCCGGGTGCTGCTCTCTCCGGCAACGGTGCAGGGAGAAACGGCCCCCGCCAGCATTGCCCAGGCCCTGGATCGGGTGGCCACCGATGGTCGGGCGGAGCTGGTGATCCTGGCGCGGGGCGGGGGAGCGGCGGAGGATTTGGCCTGTTTTAATGATGAGCGGGTGGTGCGGGCGATCGCCGATTGTCCGATCCCGATCATTTCTGGCATTGGCCACGAGCGGGATGAATCCCTGGCGGATCTGGCGGCGGATGTCTACGCCCACACCCCCACCGCCGCTGCGGCCCAGGCGGTGCCCGAATTGGCTTTGCTCTGGGAAGATCACCAGGAACTCAAGCTGCGCCTGCGCCAAGCCATGGCCTGGCAGATGATGGAGCAAGGCGATCGCCTCACCCAGCTCCAACGGCGACTCCAGCGCTCCGGCGTCACCCAGCAACTGGAGCGGGAGCAGGCACAATTGCAGTGGCTGCGTCAGCGATCGCGCCAGGCCCTGGGCCAGCGCCTTGCCCAGGCCCAGCAACAGCAGGCCGCCCTGGGCCAAACCCTAGCAGCCCTCGATCCCCATGCGGTTTTACAGCGAGGCTATGCCCTGGTGCGCTCCGAGCGGAGCGGCGCAGTCCTGCGCAATGCCCAGCCACTCCAGCCCGGCGATCCCATCTCCATCCAGTTGGCCCAGGGCAGCGTTCAAGCCCAGGTGACGGCGGTGGAACTCTAGCCGCCGCCCAGGTTTTTTGCTCCTGGCAGCCCCTGCCCATTCACCTAGCATTGCTCCTATCCAGGCTTCTATCCAGAGTTTCAGTTATGGCTCCCCGTAAAAAAACAGCAAAAGTTCAGCCCCTGCCCGAGGATTGGCACTATGAAACAGCGGTGGAAGCCGTGGCGGCGATCGTTGAGCGCCTGGAGAGCGGCGAGCTAGAGCTGGGCGACGTTTTCGAGCAATTTCAGCAGGCCGTACAGTCCCTTGGGCAATGCGAGCAATTTTTACAGGCCAAGCAGGCCCAGGTCGAGCTGCTGATTGAAACGCTGGAAGATTGAAACGCTGGAAGATTGAAACCTGGGACACTATTCAGCGACTCGGCCTGCCCCCAGGGTATTCCTTCGGCGATCGTTCACCGGGCCATGCACGCAGCTCATACAGCCATACTGCAGGGTGAAATTAAGGCCCATAGGTCACAAGAAAGTTCATTTTGAACTTACTGAACTCATGGCGGAAGTTTATAGGCCATTCCTAAGCTACCCTCATCCCCCAACCCCTTCTCCCATCCTTACGACTGGGCACCGTTCGTTCTGGTGGGCCATCCCTTGTGAATAGCCCAGGACAACAGTTCTAGTTTTTCTAGCCTAGCGCTTCTTCTAGCTGCTGCTGCGCGGTTGCCATGGCCTCAGGCAGCTTGCTGGCATCGCGGCCACCGGCCTGGGCGAAGTTGGGCCGGCCGCCGCCGCCGCCGCCGCAGATCTTGGCGATGCCGCCGATGAATTTGCCTGCTTGTAGGCCCGCTTCATTGACGGGCTTGGTGAAGGCCGCGACAAGGCTGACCTTGCCTTCGCCGATGTCGGAGCCCAGGACCACGGCGCTGTGGTCGCCGAGCTTTTGCTGGAGGCGTTCGGCGGCAGTTTGCAAGGACTTGGGATCGATGCCGTCCATGCGGGCCACGAGGGCTGTGAACTTGCCTAGGTCTTTGGCTTCGGCCAGAAGGCTGTCGGACTTGGCGATCGCCAATTCTGCTTTCACTCCCGCCAATGCCTTCTGGGCTGCTTCAGCTCGTCCTGGATTGCTGTGACGCGATCGCCAATCTCCTCGGGCTTGGCCTTGAACCTGGCCCCCAGCTCCTTGACCACGCCATCGCGCACATTGAGATAATCCAGCACCGCCGGACCGGACACCGCCTCAATCCGCCGCACACCGGAGGAAATGCCCGTCTCCGAGATCAGCTTAAACACGCCAATCTCCGCCGTGTTGCCCACATGGATGCCGCCGCACAGCTCCATGGACACACCGGGGAAATCCACCACCCGCACGGTGTCGCCGTACTTCTCGCCAAACATCGCCGTGGCTCCCTTGGCCTTGGCGTCAGCGATGGGCATTTCGGCGATGTCGGCGCTGTGGGCTTCGGCGATCCAGGTATTGATTTGGGCCTCGACCAGCTCCAGTTCCTCCGGGGTGAGGGCGCGGTTGAGGTTAAAGTCAAAGCGCAGGCGGTCAAAGTTGACCAGGGAGCCCGCCTGGGAAATGCTCTCGTCAACCAGTTGCTTGAGGGCGGCTTGGAGCAGGTGGGTGGCGCTGTGGTTGGCCTGGGCGCGGCGGCGGCAGGCGCGGTCTACTTGGGCATTGACGCGATCGCCCACTGTCAGGCTGCCCCGCTCCACATGCCCCTTGTGAACAAAGGTGCTGCCTTCTTTTTGCACATCGTCGATGCGGACGATCAGGTCTTCCTTGCCGGAGACATTGGTGAGATAGCCGCGATCGCCAATCTGCCCCCCAGATTCCGCATAAAACGGCGTAGCATCCAGCACCAGATGCACCGCAGCCCCCGCCTCGGCAACCTCAACCTGCCGCTCTTCCACGAACAAATCCGTCACCGTCGCACTGCCCTGCACCTCGCTGTAGCCGCTAAAGGATGTCGCTTCCGTCCGCGCCGCCAGCTTCTTCACATCGGACTGCTGGGTCAGGTCAATGTCTTCCTGGGCATTGGAAATCCCGGCATGTTCCTCCATCGCCGCATCAAAACCCGCCATATCAACGCCGTAGCCCTGTTCCTCCGCAATCTCCTGGGTCAGCTCCACCGGGAAACCATAGGTGGCAAATAGCTTGAAGGCGACGGGGCCGGAAATCTCTTTGGACTGGGCCTGTTCCAGTTGGGCAATCTCATCGGCCAGCAGCTTCTCGCCTCGCTCCAGGGTTTTGAGGAACTGTTTTTCTTCAAAGGCCAGGGCATCTTTGATCGCCTTTTCCCGCTCGCGCAGGTTGGGGTAGGTGGCTTCCATCAGGGCGATCGCGCTTTCCACCAGCTCCGCCGTGAAGGGCCGGTCAATGCCCAGCAACCGGCCATGGCGCACCGTCCGGCGAATCAGCCGCCGCAAAATATAGCCCCGACCCAGGTTCGAAGCCACCACGCCATCGGCAATCAAGTGACTCACGGCCCGGACATGATCGCCAATCACCTTGTAGGAGGTCTTCTGCGCCTCGCTAGCTTTTTCATAATGCAGGCCCGAAATCTTCGAGGCCGCTTCGATAATCGG
>JAAUQQ010000174.1 GCA_012032745.1 Synechococcales cyanobacterium RM1_1_8 | reverse complement strand
GGCCGGGCTCGGCGGCGGGCTGGGCAGCGGCGGCCCCCGGCAGGGGCGTGAATGCCAGGCCTAGGCTGAGGATGAGGCTTAAGCTTAGGGCAAGGCCCAGGCTCAGGAACTTGTCCCAGAGTCGCTGTAGTCGATTCCCTAAACCCAGGGGATGGGCTTGTTGTGAAGCTGGTTGGGGAGGCTGTTTGGGGGTGTGGGCCTGGTGCGCGATCGCGGCAATCCATCGAGCCATGGCGATATTCCCTAATATTTGAATGGTCTAATCCGTCAAACCGTCGTTCAAGGGCTATTTGGGTTTTGGCTAATTTGGGTTTTGGCACTACTTAAAGCTAGATGCTTCTGCAACCAAGACATCCACCCCCACCATTACCTTGCGTGCCACCTGGGCTCCGGTGCGAATCGTGGCGCTGTCCACCGTCAGGCCAGGCAACAGCCGCAAAACGCCCCGCTGTCCGCCTCGGCTGACCTGCCAAATGCCCTGATTTTTCGCGGGATTGTTAATCTCAATCGCCTGGCCATTCAACTGCCAGCGCCCCTTCAGCTCCAGGATGCGAATGCCCACCGGGTCGCGGAGGCTGATTAGACGCCCCGCCTGAACTTGACGCTGGGCCGTGGCACAAACCATGGGATCCGAGTTGCGTTCCGGCACACAGTTGGGCGAAACCAGGGCACACATCGCCCTGGGGTTGATTGGCTTGGGCACGCAGCATTGGGAGACCAGCCTGAACAAAAAGTTGAGCCGATTGAAGCGCTGGAACATACAAAACGTGCCCTTGCTGCCATCATTCCAGGGATTGCGATTCAGTTGCTGGCGGAACAAGTGGCCCGCACCGCGATATTGCTGCTGGGCGGTTACCACAGCCCGCTCTGTGATCGGGCCAAAGTCACCATCCACAAGCTTGAGCAAGTCCAGGCTTTGGAGCCGTTCCTGGAGCCGCTGGACCGCTCGACCGCGATCGCCCCGCCGCACCACGGGCTGATCCGCTGGGCGATCGTCCATGGCCGCCACCCGGTTCAACACCGCCCAGGTCTGGCCGCCCACAATTCCATCCACCGCCAGCGGGCCAGGGGCCCTGGCCACCCCCAACAGCTCCTGGCTGGTGGGATTGGCACTGGGCATGATCTCCCGCAGCCCCGCCACCAGGGCTTCAAAGCTGACATCGGCCAGGGCCTCAAAATATTCGGGGAATTCCGTGGTGAAGGTCAGGCTGGACGGTGGCCCAGCGGCAGGTGACAGCGACCATTCCACATATTCTTCCTGGAGGTCTTGGCGATCGCGATCCAAACGGCTATCAGTAAAGCCCGCCTGCTTGATGGGAAAGGCTTCCCAGGCGATCGTCGCCCTCTCGGCTTTGGCCCCGGTTTGAGTTGCGCAAATTTTTCCAGGGCCACAAAACGGCTGCCCGCCTCGGCGGCGGCCTCAGCATACTGCTCCTGGAGCTTGCGGCGATAGGCTCCGAGGGCCCCGCGCTGGCGAGCTAAACCCTGGTTTGCCCCCTGTGCACCAGTCGGATCCTGATAGGGAAACATAAACCTCTCACAAAAGATAGATTGCATTGACCCAACTCAAATCCTGGCTTGAGATCCTGGCTTGAAATCCCAAGCTGAGGAAAATTTAGCGATCGCGACAGCAGGCCACACCTAGCCCCCATGCCTCACCTATTCGCCAAACCGCTGCACCGTCTTAGCCCCCACACAAATTCCCACAATGGTAATCACAGAGTCAGGAATAGCCTGTAAAGACTGGCTCATCAGGCTCGAAATCGCCCAAATTACAAACACGCCACCTCCCCAAACCATCAGCAACAGTCGAGAAGAGGAGAGCTTGCCATTTTCTTCCCGGATGAAGCTGCCAGCCCCCTGGGGGCGCGAAGCCGCCAAGAAATCAACCGAGTCACTGCCATTATCCATAGGAGGTCCAAAGCAAAAATCTGCCGTTCGGCTGCCCCCAGGCTAAGCCACACTGGCAACATACAACATCGCCCCAGGGGGTGCTTTAGAAAATCCCCAAGACCGCAAGATAAATTCTTAAATCCGTAATAATACGCAATTTCCGGTAGCGTTATTTCGTAAAGAATGAAGAATAGTCGCCACCACGCAGAATCTTGACCAGGTATGTCCTTCACGATCAAGCCTTTTTCTCTATCCTTTACAAAGGTGGACTACCCACCCCATTAGCTCACGCCCATGCTGGGCATCACGCAAGCCCTGTTGAGAAATGGCACCGCCATGTCAATGGGGCCAGATCCCAACAGGGCTATATCCCGCTAGGGCAGTTAATTACGCGGTCCGGCTGGTGATTTCCAGCAGGTGATAACCAAACTGAGTCTTGACCGGACCATGGACCGTATTCAGCTCGCCGCTGAACACCACTTGATCGAACTCCGGCACCATTTGGCCGGGGCCAAAGGAGCCGAGATCGCCACCGCTCCGCCCCGAGGGGCAGGAGGAATGCGCCTGGGCAACCGCTGCAAAGTCCTTGCCGTTGGCAATTTCCTGCTTAAGCTGCTCGCACTGGGCCTCGCTGTCCACGAGGATATGTCTTGCCGTTGCCTTTGCCATGTTCAGTTCTCCAAGTAATGCCAGGGGCTCCCATCGGGGTTACTGCATTGGTTGATACAGTTGCCATTCCCCATCCTAAGGGATTGCTGGGGGGAAATGATGGAGGGCGGGGGATAGATGGGAGCGATCGCCCCCAAACCCGTCCTAGGAAACTCTCCCAGCGGCCAAAACCTGCTCCACAACCAGAGACAGGGCGGGGAACAGCGGCGACTGGATGGTCTCCTGGCCACGATAGCTGGCTTCTTCATAAAACCCCGCCACCAAGGTCAGCACCACCACCTGGGCCTGGATGGGATCCACAATCCAATATTCTTGAATGCCTCGGGCGGCATATTCCGATCGCTTATAGCGATAGTCACGCTCCATATTTTCAGTCCCCGGCGAAACCACCTCCACCACCAGCAGCGGCGGGGCCATTTCTCGAAGCACCATGCTGCGGGAAGCATTGCTGAGTTCTGAATGCAGCTCTGGCGACAGGACCATCAGGTCAGGAATACGAGTCGTTACCCGCTGTCCTGAAACCGCGATCTCTGTGCCACGCCGGAGCAAATGGCTGGGAATAACAGCGGCGAGGGCCAGCAGCAACAGAATTGCGATCGCATTGTTCAAATCACTTTCAGAAGGCACCGCCACCAACTCTCCATTCGTGAGTGTGTAGCAAGTATCTGTCCCATCATCGTAGGCCAGGTATTCCTCAAGGGTCAGGCGTTGAATCGTCGCAGTCATGGCGTTTATCCCCAGGCCACATAGCCCTATGGTAAACGAGGTGGCCAATCTCGCGGCCAGTATCCAGGAAGCTGCCCCCAGGAACCTGCTCAGCCCGCTGCTGCCGGGAGCATCACCGTAAACGTCGTGCCCTCGCCCTCGCGGCTCACCACCTGGATCTGGCCCTGGTGTTGCTCGACGATCGCCTGGGCGATCGCCAGCCCCAACCCCGAGCCCGCCCCCTCCCGCCGACTGCGGGCCGGATCCACTCGATAGAAGCGCTCGAACAGATGGCCCAGGTCGGCAGCCGGAATGCCAATGCCCGTGTCCTCCACCCGCACTACCATTTGGGCTCCGCTCCGACCCGCTTCACTGGCCTGGGCTATTTGAATACGCACCTGGCCACCGGAGGCGGTGTATTGAATGGCGTTGCTGATCAAGTTGGTGAACAGGCGGGCGAGCTGATCGCGATCGCCCCCCACCTCAAACCCTTCCAAGGCCCCGCCCGCTTCCCCCGCCTCCCCAAAGGCCAATAGCAGCGCCACCGACTTCTCCTGGGCCTGGCCCCACTGCTCCTCGACGACCTCCATCAAGACCTCATCAAGGGGCACGATCTCCCGAACAGGCTGGACCATCATGCCGCCATCCTGGCGCGCCAAAAACAGCAAATCATCCACCAATCGCCCCAAGCGCCGGGTCAATCGCTCCACCACTTGGAGCTGCTGGGCCTGGTCCGCTGGATCCGAGCCCGGAGCCACCAGGGCCGCCTGGACATTGGCCTGGATCATGGCGATGGGGTTGCGCAACTCATGGGAAGCATCGGCAGTAAATTGCTTCAGGCGGCTGTAGGAGGCAATCACAGGTTGCATGGCCAACCCGGACAGGAACCAGCCGATCGCCCCCACCGCGACAATGCCCAGGGCGATCCAGCCCACCAGATCCAACAGGAGCTGGCGCGTCGGCCTCGACACCTCAAACCAGGGATGACTGACGCGCAAATATCCCAGGGTTTGGCGGCCCCGCTGGACTCGATCGGTGAGCTGGCGCAACACCACTGGCTCGCCATAGCGCTCTTCTTCGACGATCACGGTTTCCCCCTTGGTCAGGGCAGGCTTGAGGGGCAGGGGCAGCGGCAAGTCCAGAGGGCCATCAAACGTGGTCCAAAGCAGATCCCCTCGGGGCTGAACCATTCAATGTCGATGCGATCGTCATCGCCTTCGCCGCCGTTGTTGCGAAAGCTGGCTTCCACGTTGACATGCTGGGAAACCTGGCCACTGACCGTCCAGATCAGGCCATCGGCATCGGGTTCGATCACCAGCGATCGCTCCACCACCTCCACAATGTGGCTCAGGGTATCATCCACCCGCTCAATCAGCGTGCTGCGGGCATAGGCATAGAAGCCACTGGCAAAAATCAGCAGCAACACCGCCGTCACAGCGGTATACCAAAGGGCCAAGCGGCGGCGGGTCGTCTGAAACATTAACGGATTAACAACTGATTAACCGAGGCTGCGCTTAGGCGCTGAGTCGCCGCATCGTCCGCTTGATTTCCTGTTGTCCCACCAACCAACAATAGAGCACCAAATTCATCAGCCCCAACAGCTTGGTGCCATCCTCCAACATCGCAAAGGTGCCCGGCTTGCGGCGCTCATAGCCGGAGACATCCGCCAGGGCTGAGAACACAAACAGACCAACCGTAATCAGCAGCAGCGGAAAGGGCGTCTCCCGCACCAGGCGACGGCGAAAAATCCAGCTATAGGCCCCGATCACCCCCATATAAAGCCCATACATAACGGCCTTGGGCACCCCCATGGTGTAGTGCAACACCAGGGTGATGCGCTGGAGATCATCCAACAGCAACATGGCAATGATTCCGGCGGTAGCCAGAAAAAACCAGTCATAGCGACGATTGAGCGATCGCATGATCCCAAAGCAAAACAGACAGATCCCCAGGGCAATGCACCACATCACCTCAGAAAAATTGGTGAATAGGCTTTGATAAAATGGCCCCCCCACGTAGGGATCCCGAAACAGCAAATAGAATCGATAGGTTTTGCTTGATGCGCGGGCATAGAACCCAATCAGCCCCAAGAGGCCAATCGTGAGCGCATTCACCCAGATGAAAGCTGGGTGGGTCACGAGGGGTCGCAGTGAATAAAACCAGCTTCTGGGTTGAAGCGTCATTGAATAAACCTCAAAAATATAAAATAAAAATCGCCCTGGGCCGGGTTGACCCAGGCTGGCTTTAGCTGACCTGGGATTTGAGCCCTGACTCTGCTCCTCGCCTCGGGTTCCTGAGTCTGATTCCTTGGATACAGGGCTTTGCAACACCGTTACGCATAAACTTAAGCTGGCGCAATCTAGCAATGGCCCGAGTTTTTGCCCAAGTTATGATTCTTCCCCCAGCTTACTCCCTGAATTCCCATGATGCCTGCTGAAGATTCTGCACAAAAAACAACCCTTGGTGCTTGTGGCCCTACGGTGAGCGCTCTGGGCATTGGAACCTGGGCCTGGGGCGACAAGCTGTTCTGGGGCTATGGCGATAGATATGGCGAGGCGGAACTGGAGAGGGCCTTTGAGGGGGCGATCGCCGCTGGCATCACTTTTTTTGATACCGCCGAAGTCTACGGTTTCGGAGAATCGGAGCGACTGCTGGGCCGCTTCCTCCAGCAGTGGCAGCAACGCAGCCCGGAACAGACCATCCAGATCGCCACCAAATACTTTCCCTTACCCTGGCGCTTTAGCCCCAGCGCCGTCTCCGAAGCCCTGACCGCCAGCCTGACTCGCCTCGGCCTGACCCGCATCGCCCTCTACCAAGTCCACTGGCCCTTCGACTTTTTCATGGGCCAGGCCAAGCTGATGGCCGCCCTGGCCGAAGAGGTCCAGCGGGGACGCATCCAAGCCATCGGCGTCAGCAACTACAGCGCCGCACAAATGCGCACCGCCCACCGCCAGCTCGCCGATTTGGGCGTTCCCCTGGCGGCCAACCAGGTGCAATATTCCCTGCTCTCCCGCAGTATCGAAACCAACGGCACCATGGAGGCAGCCCAGGAGCTGGGCATCACGCTGCTGGCCTACAGCCCCTGGCCCAGGGGCTGCTGACGGGCAAATATAGCGCTGCGACCTATGAACCGCCCGTGGGTGCCCGCCGCCTTGATCCCCGCTTTAGTCAGAAGGGCCTCGAACGCCTGGCTCCGCTGTTGGCGCTGCTGAAGGAAATTGGCGATCGCACTCACCACAGTCCTGCCCAAGTGGCGCTCAATTGGGCGATCGCCCAGGGCACCATTCCCATTCCTGGGGCGAAGAACGCCAAACAAGCTGCACAAAACGCAGGAGCCCTGGGCTGGTCCCTCACTCAAGACGAGCAAGCGGCACTCTCCGAAACTTCCAGCAGCGTCGTCTGACTTTCTTCCTAGGCCTGACCGGTCTTGACCCTGAACTCCGCCCTAGGCCCTGCCCTAGGGCAGGGCCGGAACCCCAGCTAGCGATCCACCGAGCCCATAATCACATCGACGCTGCCGAGGATGGCCATAATATCGGCCACCTTCACGCCGCGCAGCAGCTCCGGCAAAATCTGGAGGTTGTTGAAGTCCGGGGCGCGAATCTTCCAGCGCCAGGGAAACATATCATTGTTGCCCTGGATATAGATCCCCAGCTCGCCCTTGCCGCTTTCCAAACGCACATAATGCTCGCCCTCGGGGATTTTGAACGTCGGCGGCACCTTCTTGGCGATGTACTGATAATCGGCACCGTTCCATTCAGACTTCTTGCCTTCGGCCATGCGCTTGGCCTCTAGGTTTTCGTAGGGGCCACCGGGCAAGCCCTTGAGTGCCTGGCGAATGATTTTGACCGACTCTCGCATTTCCGCAATGCGAACCCGGTAGCGGGCAAAGCAATCGCCCTCGGTGGCCGTGGGCACCTCCCAATCGAAGTCGTCGTAGGACTCATAGTGGTCCACTTTACGCAAATCCCACTTGATGCCCGTGGCCCGCAGCATGGGGCCAGACAGGCTCCAGTTGATCGCTTCCTCGGGGGTGAAGGCTCCCACTCCTTCCACCCGGCGGCGGAAGATGGGGTTGTCGGTGATCAGCTTTTCATACTCATCGATCTTGGGATCGAAGTAGTCGCAGAAGTCTTCACACTTGTCCACCCAGCCATAGGGTAGGTCCGCCGCTACGCCGCCGACGCGGAAGTAGTTGTTGTTAATCAGACGCTGGCCCGTAGCGGCCTCCCACAGGTCATAGATAATTTCCCGCTCGCGGAAGATATAAAAGAACGGCGTCTGGGCTCCCACATCGGCCATGAAGGGGCCAAGCCAGAGCAGGTGGTTGGCGATGCGGTTGAGTTCCAGCATGATCACGCGGATATAGCTGGCCCGCTTGGGGACGGGGATGTCAGCCAGTTTTTCTGGCGCATTGACCGTGATGGCTTCGTTGAACATGCCCGCCGCATAGTCCCAGCGACTGACGTAGGGCACGTACATAATTGTGGTGCGGCTCTCGGCAATTTTCTCCATGCCACGATGGAGGTAGCCAATCACGGGCTCACAGTCGATGACGTTCTCACCGTCCAAGGTCACGATCAACCGCAGTACCCCATGCATGGAGGGATGGTGCGGCCCCATGTTGAGGACCATGGGTTCGGTTCTGGTTTCCAGTTGGGCCATGGGGCGGCGTCTCTTTCGCGTCAAAGCTTATGTCTAGCTTATAGCTTATCGGAATTGGCCAGCCGATGCCGCTGAACTTTACGCTCAACTGAGTGGTTTAACTGATCTGTTTCCATTAGCTTTTTGGGGCGTGCGGGTTTGGGAGCTGGGGGGAAGCCTGATCTGGCCGCTGGGGGCAGCCCCAGGCAGGGTGGAGATCGCTGGGTTTTCTGGATTGGGGGCATTTGCCTGGGATTCTTCTCCCAAAATCAGCGGCATCAGCAGCGGCATTCCCAAGGCCATGAGGGCCATGATCGTCACTGCCACCAGCCAATTTTGCAACATCCGCTCCCGGCGCTCTGCGGTGCGCAGGGCATTGCGTAGGCCACGCACCTGGACATCGAGCTTCTCGACTTTCTCGATTTGCATGGGGCTGAAGCCAGCTTGGTCGATGCGGCTGAGGGCTCCCCGCAATTCGGTGCGTAGCCGACTTTCCATGCTTTCGATGTGGATTTGCATGGCTTCTCGGGGGTCTTCAGCGCCACCCTGGGTTGCCACAAATTCCTGCTGTGCCCTGCCGAGGCGATCGTCTAGGGCCTGGAACCGCTGCTCCATGTCGCTGCGCAGGTCTCCCAAGCCGCTGCCATCTGCTTTGAGCCGCTGGACATGTTGTTTGAAATCTGCGTAGGTTTCTGCCAGGTCTTCAAACTGGAGCTGAATGCTGGCTAGCTCGTCCAGGACGGAGGCAGAGCGGGCGAGCTGCTGGTTGAAGCCAGCGAGTTGGCTATCCACCTGTTCGAGATTCGCGGGAGGTTTCTGTGCAATCATGCCACGCTTGAGTAGTGAGCCTGCTGGCTCGAACCGTTGTCGTTAAGGTGCCCTGGACTGCGCTGAGAGTATCGCTTGAATTTGTGATTAGCGTATTTTTCGCCAGGGTAGGTCCACGGATTTTGAGCGCCATGAACCATGCCCCATCTCCGCAGGGCTGCGGAGGGACTGCTCTGGGGGTTGGGTACGGTCTTGGGGGAAGCGGTCTTGGGAAGAAGTCTGCTAGCAACCAAGCTAGCTAGCCAGGGGGGAGCTAGCTGCCCAGGTGGGCAAACCCCTGGCGGTGAAAGCCCAGTTCATCCAGTCGCTGGCGGAGGGAGGCTGCGCGGGAGAGGATGGGCTGGCTGCGCGATCGCAATGCCAAGCAGCGAGCGGCCATCTCCTGCATCGCCGGGCGGTCTTGCCAAGTGCCGCGCTCGATTGCCCCTGGACCAAAAGCAGCGGCGGCTGGAGCAACGGCCATTTCGATCGGCGCGGCGCTGTTCATCATGCGCTCGATCAGGCCAGGGCTGACCTGGCTGTAGCCTTTTTGCACCGAGCGGATGGCGTAGGTGAGGTCGTCGAGGGGGGTGGTTTTGAGCAGATAGCCCCTGGCTCCGGCCTGGAGTGCGCGCTGGAGACAGGATTGCTCATCTTGGCCGGTGAGGACCAAGATGTTGACATGGGGGAAGCGGGATTTGATGATGCGGGTGGTTTCGATGCCATCAATGCCGGGCATTTCGATATCGACCAGGGCGATGTCAGGCTGAAGGCGCTCTATGCCTTCAATGCCGCTGGGGCCATCGGCAAAGCCGCCGACGATTTCAAACCCCTGCTCTTGCTCTAGCATCATTTGCAGGGCTTGGCGGATGGTGGTTTGATCGTCAATTAGCAGGATTCGTATGGGTTGGGTCATGGGCGATCGCGGCGGTACAGCCAGCGAAACAACAAGCGAAACAACAAGCGAAACAGCAAGCGGCAACCCTTCCTAACCCATTACTCCAGCCTGGGAATGCAAATCCGAGAGATTTGCTGAAATTAATCCGGGATAACCCGAAGAAAATGCCCCAATGAAACAGATATTTGCGACACCTTTATTCCGCTTTGCACTGAGTCTAGCCCTGTCTCCCGGCCTATCTCCAGCCACTGCAACACCCGTCCCGATCGTCCCAGATCTCCCCCTATCCCCTGTGGTCCAAACCCCAGATCCGCCCGCTGCACCGGCTGAAGTCCTGCGCCCCCAGGCAGTGCGCCCCCTGCCCAATGGCCTGGATGCCGTGCCGGTGTTCAACAGCAACAGCCCGGAGCTGGTGCTCCAGGAGGGGATTTTGCTCTCGACCCTCTCCCCGGATGGCAAAGGGGATCCCAGTGCCCATTTAGACTTTACCTTTGAGGGCCGCTTTGACCTGTTTGCCCACCACATCGCCAAGGCGGATCCGCCAGAGGATCTGCGGACGTTGCATTTGGGGGTGCTGGTGTATAACCCCAGCGATCGCCCCGTCACGATCAACCTGCTCCAGGGAGCCAGCTACCTCAGCCAGCCCGATGCACCGTTTTTTGACATCGACCCCTTCCAGGACAACCCCGATGGCGAGGTCTACGCCGGGCCGGGCAGCCGAGCCATGTCGGATGTGTTGCGGGGCCGCCGCCAGGCGATTTTGCCCAGCCAGGTCGTGATTCCCGCTGGGGAGAGTCG
>JAAUQQ010000173.1 GCA_012032745.1 Synechococcales cyanobacterium RM1_1_8 | reverse complement strand
GGAGGTGGGGGGAGTTTTTTTGGGGGGGTTAGTCTGATGCTATGACGATAATGGGGATTGGGCTTTTTTTGAGGATGGGTTTGGGCGGTGGGGTTGGGGGCTTGGGGGGGCTTGGTTTGGGCGGTTGGGAGCTGGATGGCTGTATCCAGGTCTGCCGAGGATGATTTCATCAGCTTGGTGGGCTTGGGCGGTGGTGAGGATGGTTTTGGCGATCGCATCTTCCCCGATCGCGCCGCTTTGAGCCTCCGCAAAAACCAGATGGTGGCGAATGTCGGCGAGCTGCTGCTGGACTTGCTGTTGCAACGGTTCAAGATCAGCGGTATCTTCTGGCTGGCGCACATGCAGCACAACCACAGTGGCATTGGCGCGGCGGGCCAGTTCGGCGGCTTTGCCTAGGACGGCGGCGGTGGCGGGAGAGCGATCGATCGCCGCCAGCAGGGTCACGTTTTTTGCGATCGCCACCTTTGTCGGATCCACCTCGCCGCGCTGGAGCAGGCGCGGCGCAAACCAGGGAATCGCCCAGGCCCCCAGGGGAGCGGTGATCAAAATCGAGAGGGCGGAGATGGCGAGAATTTCTTCGCCGCCGGGAATGTCCAGGGCGAGGGGGATGGCTCCCACTGCGGCTTGCACCGTGGCTTTGGCGGAGTTGCCGGGCAGCAAGAAGAGGCGTTCGGGCAATGTCCAGTTGCTGCCTGCGGTGGACAGCGCCCAGCCGAGGCTGCGGCCCAGGACCGTGCCGATCGCCAGAATCAGCAAACCGACCCCAAAGCGCTGCTCCAGCACATCTAGGCGGATGCTGGCTCCGAGGAGGACGAAGAGGAAGATTTGGGCGATCGCCCAGAGGCTGTCGAAGCCCTGGCGCAATTGCCGCGCCAGGGGGGCATCTTGGCCAATCAGGAAGTAGCCTGCGGCCATGGTGGCGAGGTAGCCGGAGTAGAGGGGAATGCGCTGGGCACCGATCATGAGGGCGAGGGCGATGCCTGCGGTCACGAGGGAAAATTCGAGGGGCTGGCTGCCCAGCGTTGCTGGATCAACAGCTTGGGCAGCAGCTTGGCGGTGAGCCAGCCCAGGAGCAGGGCGAAGCTGATTTGGAGGATGATTTGGAGGATGACCTGGAGCGGCAGCAGCAGGGGTTGGTTGAGGGCTGCGAGCCAGGGGGCACTGTCCTCTGTTGTAGGGGCAAGATAGGAAATTAGCAAACTAAAGAGTAGCAGCAGCAACACATCGGAGAGGGCGCTGCCGGTGAGGATGGCATCGGGGATGCCCTTGGTGACGCCCCAGCCCTGGGCCTTGAGCTTGAGCATGGCGGGGACGATGACGGCGGGGGATTCGGCTCCGAGGATGCAGCCCAGCAGGAGGCCGGTGGGGAGGTCGAAGCCGAGCAGGGGGATGGCGGCGATCGCCACCACCGCCATTTCACAGGCCCCCGGCAAAAAACCGAGGCGGAGGGCGACGCTGCCCTGCTGTTGGAGTTTGTCGCGATCGAGGCCCAGCCCGGCTTTCATCAAAATGACCATGACGGCGAAGGTGCGGAAGCTGTCGGCCTGGTTGAGGAGGTCGCTGGGCAGGAGATCCAGCAGTTGGGGGCCGAGGGCGATGCCGCTGAGGATCATGCCGATCAGGGCGGGGGCTTTGAGGCGGCGGGCGAGGTGGCCGCTGAAGTGGCCGCTGAGCAGGATGAGGATGAGGCCGGTGAGCATGGGGCGATCGCTGGGGAAGTCTGGGGGCGCTGGACCTTTGCACTATATATCGTGGGGTTCTGACTGGCCTGATTGACTGGCCTGATTGACTGGCCTGATTGACTGGCCTGATTGACTGGCGCTGATTTGCACTCTCCCCCGATACAAACACTACTCAAAGCTAACTTTCTCCTTCTTGGAGCCAATCGAAGAAAAACTCTGTACCGGGTAGACATTGACTGCCAGTTCCACAGGGCGATCCAGCCGCCGTTCTATGGCTTGACGAACCAGATCGACTTGGTTCTCTGAAATCGCGTCTTTCTGTGCTGCGACTTCAATTCTGATGCGCAGGCGATCGCCATCAGAGTTGATATCTACACCCTGGATTCTGCTATCGCGAAACGTTAGTAGATCTGAGCGAATCATTTGGTTGACTGCGGAACGGCCCTTTTCCTCAGCAATCAAATCTTGCATAGAGAGGCCTAGGGGAATGCCTAGCAAAGCAAGTAAGGCCGTTGAAGCTGTTAGGCCTCGCCGGGCTCGCTTGAGGGAGCCGTATTCCTGCCAGATGAAGACCAAACCGCCGCTGAGGATGATTCCCGCTAGGTTTGTCAGGAACAGGAGGGTTGAACCTAGGGCTACGCTGCTGGAGCCTAGGGCGAGGCCAATGCCGATGACGCTTAGGGGTGGGACCAAGGCCACGGCGATCGCCACCCCCGGCAAAGCCCCAGCCACTTCCCGGCGCGTTTGGGCAAAGGCACCCGCCGCACCCGCCGCTAAGCCGATCACCAAATCAATCAACGTCGGCTGGGTTCGCTGCAAAATCTCTGAATTCAAAGAGCTAATGCCAACAACTTCACAAATCAGATAGGCCGTTGCGATAGTCATAATAGACCCACTCAAAACGGCAATACCCGAACGCTTAAACAGGCGGCGATTGCCCACCGTAATGGCAAATGCCATACCGACAATTGGCCCCATCAGCGGTGCAACAATCATCGCACCAATAATCGCCGCAGCGCTGCCAGCTAATAATCCCAGAGTTGCAATGATCCCAGAAATAAACAGCATCACGTAGTAGCTAGAAGCAGGCTCTGCAATGCGCCAGAGATTCCGATTCAGCAATTTGAGCGGCATTGGCTTTTGCTCTAGCCAAGCCCAGTCGCCGCTGTTGGTGTCCCACTTTCGGCCTAGTTTACGAAACACCCTGATGATAGAACGGTGAATGGGTGCCGGAAAGTAGTGACGAACCCACACCAAGGCAGGGCGGCGTGAGCTTCTGACTTGCTTTGCTGGGGGCGTGATCGGATTTTGCTCGGGATTAGGGCTCAAGCCATTCGGGCCTGCTTTTCTGTGCATGTTGTTTGCCTAGATCCGTGGTGAGAGCATCGTGATGTTTTGTGGGTGTTCTGTGGGCGATCGCGGAGCTTGGCTAGCAAATGTGTAGCCATGGGTTCGTGGAGCTGGCTGTTGGAAGGCTAATTGCAGCTAGCAAGGTTACGGCCATGATCTATGAGTGATGACCCCCTGAAGATCTAACTTGGGACATAGATTGGGGAAACGGCAGCCTGAGAACTGCCGCCCTACTGGATTAGCCTGGTGGCGATCGCCACCAACCAATTTCTAGCCTGCACGGGCTTCGCGAGATGTTGTTGAAATCCAGCGGTCATGGCCCGGTGATAATCCATTTCGCCAGCATAGGCCGTTAGGGCGATCGCTGGTATCGTTCCAACTGGACTGTTGGATTGAGCCCTGATCTGCTCCAGGAACTGGTAGCCATCCATGCCGGGCATACCAATATCGCTGATCAGTAGGTCGAAGGGAGATTCTGCCAAACAGGCAAGGCCGCTGTGGGCATTTGAGACAGCTGTTACTGTTGCTCCTGCATC
This sequence comes from Synechococcales cyanobacterium RM1_1_8, assembly GCA_012032745.1. GTDB lineage: Bacteria > Cyanobacteriota > Cyanobacteriia > PCC-9006 > JAAUQQ01 > JAAUQQ01. The sequence goes on along the minus strand of JAAUQQ010000173.1, from coordinate 6,855 downwards.
TTTGAGCAAAAAGGCGGTTACTTCCAGAGCATCAACTTCATCATCCACCAGCAAGATCCGGACTCCTCCGAGTCCCTGGTTAGTGGCTGCACTCACCTCAGGAAGGGAGCCTGGAACAGTGGCCAGGGCTGGCAGGGAAACGGTGAACGTTGTGCCTTGGTTTTCGCCAGGGCTCTCCACCCAAACGCGCCCCCCATGGAGGCGGACCAAGTGTTGCACAATGGCTAGGCCCAGACCCAGGCCGCCAAACTCTCGGGTGGTCGTTGTATCTTGCTGGCGGAACCGATCAAAAACGTAGGGCAAGAACTGGGTTGGAATGCCTTTGCCATTGTCCTGTACGGCGAGCTGAATCGTCCCATCGGGGACAGCTCTGAGCCAAATATCGATGCGACCGCCCTCCGGCGTAAATTTGACTGCATTGGTGAGTAAATTGAGGAGAACCTGCTGTAACCGGCTCCCATCGCCAGATACTGAGAATGTTGTTCCTTCTTTGTAGACTTGGACCTGAATCAACTTTGTTTCCGCTGAGAGGCGAATGCTCTCTAGCCCTGTCTGAACGACCTGTTCTAAATTGACTGGCAAAAGATTGAGGCTGAGCTTGCCTCGCAAAATCCGAGAGACATCCAGTAAATCATCGATCAGTTGGGCCTGCATCTTAGCATTGCGCTCAATGATACCCAGGGCTTGAGTGGTTTTCTCTGCGCTGAGGCGGCCCCTGAGCATCAGTTGAGACCAGCCTAGGATCGGGTTGAGAGGGGTGCGCAGCTCATGGGAGACAATCGCCAAAAATTCATCCTTGAGGCGACTAGCTTTTTCGGCTTCTTCCTTCGCGGCCTGGGTTTGGACTAAAAATTTCTCTTTTTCTAGTTCGATGCGCTTGCGATCGCTCACATCATTGAAAACGATCGCCACCTGATGGGCTTCAGGATCGCCCAAACGGCAGGCATAGACCTCAAACCAGCGGCCCAGGGCTGCAGAGCCTTGCTCAAACCGCACCGATTCGCCGGTCAATGCCACCTGCCCATATCGCTCAATCCAATCAAATTCCAGATCTGGAATCAGCTCTAGGACAGTCTTGCCCACGGCATCGGCAGATAGGCCCGTCTGCTCTGCAAACGCAGGATTCACCTCCAAGAAGCGGTAATCGACCGGCTGGCCTGCCGAATCAAACATGATTTCAACCGTGCTGAAGCCATTGTCAATGGAATTAAACAGGGTTTCATAATGTTGCTGGGAACTGACTAGGTCGGCTTCGGTACGTTTGCGATCGGTGATCTCCTGGGTCACAACATTAACGCCAGTAACCTCATCATGTCCGCCATAAAAGGGATGCCAGCCCGCAAGCCAAACCCGCTCGACACCCGGCTGGGCAGGCGTTTCTCCCCGCACCTCCAGGTTCACAACCGGCTTACCTGTCCCCAGAACTTGCCGTAGGATCGGCTCAATTGTGTCAGCAAGATGGGGTAGCATCTCCCGTACGCTCAGGCCAATGTGGTTAGCGGCGGTTGTGCCATTAATTTCGGCCATGTAACGGTTGATGCGCACATAGCGTAATTGTTGATCAATTAAGGCCAGGCCAATGGGAGTATTGTGATAAATCTCTTCAATTTCACAGAGCTGTTGGGCAATGATCGCTTGATTTTGTTGCAGTTGCTGTTCAGCCAATTTGCGATCGGAGATATCAATGCCCGAAGGAATCAGATACTCCACCTCGCCCCGGTCGTCCTTGACCGGCACCAAGCTGAAGTCAATCGTTAGCAGGAGGCCATCCTTGACCTGGACCACGGCATCGTAGCGCACCACCTGACCCGCCGCTGCGGTGACGATGGCCTGGCGCAGTCGCTCCTGCTCCGGTTCAGAAAAAGCCCACCAATAGGCTTCGACAAAGGGCTTGCCGACCACTTGATCGGGGCGAAGGTCTGCGGCTTCCAGGGCAGCGCGGTTTGCCTCTAGCAAAATGCCATCCAGGCTCACAATGCCAATAAAGCTGAACAGACTATTAATGATCTGGCGACTGCGCTGATCACTTTGCTCTTGGGCGTGGGTGTCCTGAACGAGCCAGCGCTGGGTTTGGTGATGTTGCTGGATTTTGGCGATCGCCCCTCCCATGGCCTGACGCAGGCGAGCCGGGGTTAGCTCAGCCTTGAGCAAATAGTCCTGGGCACCAGCTTTGAGCGCCGAGACCGCTGCGGCGACATCCCCCTCCCCCGCCAAGACGACAATGGCCCAAGGCAGAGCCAGCGCTTCCTCAACCTGGTTTGGCTGGTCTGTTTGCTCCAACAGCCCTGTTTGCTCCAACAGCCCTATTTGCTCAAGCAGCCGCTGTTCCACCAAGATCCCATCAGGCCGATGCAGGAGCGCCAGGGCCTGACCTTCCTCTGCCGTAGCCGCTGCAAAAATCTCCCAAGTGATACTGGAATCTTCCGCCAGCCACTGCCGATACTGCCCTCGTTCCTGAGCAACGCCCTCGATCACCAGAACTTTTACCACTCGCTTTGCCATGGGAGATAAATTCAGATCAGCGGACATGAATGGGAAACCAATCGACTGGAAGCCTGTTGGTAAAGCAACCTGCGTTGAAAGAGGTAAAGCGGATCATACCGATTATACAGCAGCTAATCTCGCCTTTCTCAGCACCTGATTCTAATTTTGAGAAACTAAGGTTCATTTTGTAGAGAAAGGCTCCATCCACATCTATGATCTGCTCGTTTGATGCGCCGCTGCACCTCAACTTTGCCCTGGCCAGCAAGGCAGGTAATGGCTATGACATGCGCACAATTTTTGATGGCTCCCTCGTTCAAAATGAGCCGACGCTGGCTGTCACCATTGTCGCAAACCATGACACCCAGCCGCTCCAGGCTCTGGAGTCTCTGGTGGAAGCCTGGTTCAAGCCACTGGCCTATGCATTGATCTTGCTCCGTCGCGATGGCTATCCCTGCATTTTTTACCCAGACTACTTTGGTGCCCATTACGAAGATTCAGGCAAAGATGGCGAAACGTATGAGATCTTTATGGATAGCCATCAATGGCTAATTGACAAATTTTTAGAGGTTCGTCAGACCTATGCCTTTGGCGATCAATATGACTACTTTGATCATGCCAATACGATTACCTGGACTCGTCTGGGAACCGATGAGTATCCGGGTGGAATGGCCGTTGTGTTGAGTAACGGCGATGCGGGTTCTAAGTGGATGGAGGTGGGTCAGCCCAACCAAGTCTACCGAGATTTGACTGAACACATTTCAGACACAGTTACAACCAACGATGAGGGTTGGGCAGATTTCCGCTGCGAGCCTGGTTCGGTCTCTGTTTGGGTGCCACAGGACGCATAGACCGCTCCCAGGAGATAGTGCCTAAAGTTAAAACTATTGGTTGAGGTGAATCAAAACTCGCGGCTTTTGCCGATGATTTTTGAGTTATTTATGAATGCGATCGCCCAGTTTGCAATCAAGCCATCTAATTCGAGAACACCTCTTAATTACGAATGGGGTCGCAGCATTCTTACTATGGTTAGAACTTGATGGTTAGAACCTGATGGTTAGAGCTTGATGGTTAGAGCTTGGTGATTTTTGATTCAAAGCGGCTGTAGACAATCCGAGGCTGCCCCCAGGGAGAATACCAGTGTAGGTCATGGAGGATCAGCAAATCTCTACCATTTTCATGGTATTTGAAATGCACTAGACCGATGTTGTTGAAGCCAACCACCTCACGACCTTCTTGTACCCAGCGGTTGTACCACAGCCATTGGGTCAGTTTGGAGTGCGGACTAGAACGGCCCTGGGACAGCGCTAGCCAGGGAGGAATGCCTGAGAGCCAGGGAGAACGTCTGGCGGCTTGGCGTCGCAGCCAGGAAGTTTGGTAGCGCCAGTGGGGGGGGCGATCGCTAATCTGCATTTGCTCAGCCAAGCTCAGGCGCTTTGCGGGGCTGAAGCGCTGCTGTAGCTTGAGCCACTGTCGCTGTAACCCAGCCAGCCACCGGGAAGTCACTTCCAGTTGAAGCGCAGGTTGATTCCAGCCTACCCAAGATCTCGAAGGCTCTGGAAACAGCGATTTCAGCTTGGTGTGGAGTAAGCCAGTCATGCTGTCTGAGTTACAAATTGCGCTGGCGGTGAGCTGGACAAGGCGACCCTTGAGCTGAATATCAGGTGACCGATTTTGATGGGGTGAGAATGTGAAGGATTGGTGTTGGAAGTTCAGCTCCTGGTTGACTTGATAATCAACTTCTAAACTGGCTCCAAAGTGGATATCTCCAGATAAGATAATCACGGCTTCAGGCGCATTAAAAAGATAGCTCAAAAGCTTTGCGCGGGTGCTGGTTTCAAGGTTCCAGGAGTCTCCCACATCGGCATCAAAGACTCGGTTGCTTTTGAGCGCTAGAAACTGAAGCCGATCCAAGATTTTGAGCGTGAATACGTTAGTGGGGGCTACAACAAAGGTTAGGCAGGCTGGATTTTTATCGGCGGTGGGTTGAGCCTGGGCCGATGCTCCTGATAAGAGCGGCTCTAACTGGGTTTGAAATGCTGAGGGGCTGATTAATTGGGGCGGTGTGGTGGGCGGTTCATTTTGAGGGTAGCCTCGCTGGGTGCGCGTATCGAGCACCAACATTCGATGGTGGGTGCCTGGAATTTCATAGTGCCACTGGAGGCGATCGCCAGCCCCATTCAAAACCCAGGTCTCCCCATCGGGGCGAAAAAGCTCATTTTTGGGGGCAACCCTAGAAGTCTAGCCAGGGTTGCAGCGGTGGCGCGATCGCCCCTCCCACACCAAGCCTCCGTCGCGTTCAGCAGTTTCCCCCCAACCGTACCAGCGGCAAACTGTTCAGGCGTATTGCCCCAAGCCTGGAACAGGGCATAGGCCAACATGGCGTTGCGCACCACTTGGTAGCCCAGGGTTGAACCCAGGACGCGCTGACACCAGGCTCGATTGAGGTTCCAATCGTCGCTGACATCATGGTCGTCAAAGATCATGTAGGTCGGCACATTGGCCAAGGCCCGCCGCACGAGGGGCTGAGATTCGCGATTGCGGTTGAGATGGACGACATCTTGGTCCCAACGCTGGGCCTGCTTGCCTCGATAGCCCAGGGCGCTGGCCGGGGGAAAGTCAAGCTGCCAAAAGCATTGAGACCAAGAAAACAGGTATGCAATGCAGTATTCGCCGAAGCGGAAAAGATGGCTGCTGGCTTTCTCTGGGGTGTTTTCAAGGCTGGCGGTCAGCCCTGCGGTGTCGGTGGCGATTTGGCTGCGCTGGCCGGGTTGCAATGCCTGGTGCCAGTCCAGGAATTCAGCCTCTGTGATGTCGAGGGGCTCAACCCAATCCCAGAGGGCTGCTTTGACTTGAAGAATGGCCCACAGAAAGGGATCCGCCACTTCATCGCCGTATATCTGATCCCCCGTAAAAATTAACTGATGGGGTCTTTGGTTCGGCTGGGCCGCGTGGTGGGCAGCGGCACAATCCACAATGGCTAGGGCATCGCGGCCCCGATCCTGGACGTTGCGACAGGATCCGTGGAAAAGCTGGAGCTGGTCTAGCTGGGTCGGGCAAAGCGCAAAGGTCGGCAGGCCGTGGCTGAAGTAGCTGATGGAAAGATCTGGAAAAGCAGCAGAGATGAGCGCCTGTTGGAGCGGGATGGCATTGACTGGGGATGAGTCTTGCCCGAGAGAAATTGCTGGGGGAGACGGGCTGTTGCCATCTGAGCCAGGGTTGGAGCGGTGAAATTCTAAATCGTAGGCATAGAGCTGGCCGGCTTCTAGGCGGTACCGCTGTTGCTTTGTGGCCTCACGCGCTGCGCCAGGTTGTGCAGAACTTGTTTGGGATACATCTAAGTTGCTGGAAACTGCTACGGTCGCCGCTGTAACAGCAACAATGTGCAGCGAATGGCCCAGCCTGATCGTTGAAGCTTTTCCCCTGAGAACAACTGGGCCGATCGCCTTCCCAGCCTCGTGGGTCGTTCGTATGGTCAGCTCTACGTCGCAGGGACGCTGTAGCGCAAGCCAGACCGTCACGGCCTCGGCTGTCGTCCGTCGCAAAATCGGCCCCGCCAAAATCAGGGGAAGCTGGGTCAAATCGATGGAGCTGGAACAAGCCTGAGCGGGGTCAGCTTCTGGGCTCATAGGGCAGGGTGAGGCCTTAGACAGGGGAATGAATGGCAAATCGCTGGGAATAGCATAGCCGATCGCCCCGGTACTAAGACTAAGGGTGAAGCGATCGCCAAAGTCACAGCCAGCCTCAGTGAAGCAACCGCCCCAGCCGCTGGCTCACATCGGCTCCATGGCAGTCGCGATCGCCCCAGTCTCCTCGGTGCCAGCAGCTTCGAGCAAAAGCTGATCGCTGCTCTCCAAATGAGCCTCCAGCAAACGCAAGTTCCGCAAATTAGATTTGTAGTAGGCATCAAACAAGTCGCCAAACAGAGGAATAGCGCCGACTACGGCCTCCAAGCCAACATTAAAAATCATGTGACGCAGCATTGGCCAGGGCAGCCGGAAACGAGCCGCCAAGACAATCAAGTAGGCTGAAATCGCGGTGGCAACAATGTCTCCTGCACCGGGAATCAGGCCAATGATGGGGTCGATGCCGACCCGGAAGCGGGTGCCGGGAATCCGCAGGGCGCTGTCCATGATGCGGCTGATGCTGCGAATGCGGCTAAGGTTTCTGATGCGGCTGCTGTCCATGGGGCGATCGCTCGAAAAATGACTTTTCAGCAAGGGTTTTCGCTTATGTCAGTGACATTCGGCTTTAGGATTTTGGAGTGCCATCACGGAGCTGTGGCCGACCACAAAGCATCAGCGCTGCTGGGTCCACAAAACGGCCAACGTGCTCAACAAGCTACCGAAGAAGCTGCAAAGTGGGGCCAAATCT
>JAAUQQ010000172.1 GCA_012032745.1 Synechococcales cyanobacterium RM1_1_8 | reverse complement strand
TAGTTAAAGGCAGCGTCCGAATTATTCAGGCTAATTGCCGACATTCGGGATGTTCTTTACCGAGGGCCCCGTCCACAACTACGACGATGCCAAAACGTCCGATCTGCAAAAGTTCAGCCGCTTTCACCGAGGAATGCTGGAGCGGGGCATTTATCTGGCCCCCTCCCAGTTTGAGGCGGGCTTCACCTCCATTGCCCACACCGAAGAGGATGTGGACAAGACCATCGCCATGGCCCGCGAGGTACTGGCGGAAATTTAAAGGAGCGATCGCCCCCCCAATAAAAGAAAAAACCCCGTAGGGTGCGCCGCCTCCCCCGGAGCAACTCATCCTACGGGGAATCAGCCCCGTCTAACCAGAACGTCCGCAACAATTCTTCCATCGAAGCGATGGGCGATCGCCAAGGTCGATCTCCCCCCTGAAAATCTCCCCCATGGCTTGTCAACCCATCCCAAACGTTGGACCATAGAAGTCCACAAGCCAGCACGGATGGGTTAGAAATTGACTATGAGCGGACGTGTCGTTGTGTTTACAGGCCCCAGCGGCGTCGGCAAAGGAACCCTCCTCCGCGCTGTCCTGGCGAACCACCCAGAAACCTATCTCTCCATTTCTGCCACGACCCGTTCCCCCCGCGATGGGGAGGTGGATGGTCACCACTATTACTTCATGGCGCGGGATAGGTTTCAGCAGCTCGTTGGCGCAGGAGAGTTCCTCGAATGGGCTGAGTTTGCGGGCAACTGCTACGGCACCCCGCGCCAGCCCATCCAGGATCAGGTAGCCCAAGGCAGGCTGGTGATCTTGGAAATTGAATTGGAGGGCGCTCGCCAGGTGCGCCAGACCTTTCCCGAAGCCGTTCAAATCTTTGTGATGCCGCCATCCCTCGAAGAACTGGAGTCTCGGATCCGCCTGCGCGGTCAGGATGGAGAGGGGGCGATCGCCCAGCGCCTCGCCCAGGCCAAGGTCGAGATCGAAGCAGCCGATGAATTTGACATCCAGATCATCAACGACGACTTGGAACGAGCCGTGGCCCAACTAGAAGCTATCCTGTTTCCAAGCTTTGAACCCACCCCAGCAGAGGCATCTAGCCTGGCTGGGGCAGTCTCCTAGGCTGGCTCCTGGGAAGATTTTTCCATCTGGCCAGACTAGATATTGCCCTAAAAAGCGCCGCCTTTCGAGATGAAAAGCGACGCTTTGGCTTCATCAGCACTTGGGTCGATCCAGACTGGGCTGGGCGATCGCCTCAACGACGCCAAGCCCAGCTCAAGACTGGGATCCCAGGGCGGCCCTAGAGGGGGTGAAACAGCAGATCGGGGAAGAAACGATTGAACTCGATCAAAATTCCAGCGGTGATGAACATCCAAACCGTCAGCACAACCGGCGCTGTAGAGAGATAACGAACCATAGCAAAGCTCCAAAAACGAATTTAGATTGCGCGTTCAAACGGGATGGAAACGGCCAGACAGACCTGGCCATTCCCATCTAGCGGGAGAACTAGCGAGGAGAAACGGTGATTTCCTTCTCATCCGCCAGCAGCTTACCGCTAGCAAATTCGCCAAATGCAGCCACGGGCCACAGGGCAGCACCGAGGGAGCAGGCAATGGCGCGGGGAATGTCAATGATGATTTCATCCTCAGCGGGGTTGCTCTTGGCGCGGGCACCGATGATGTAGGAGCGACCAGCCCAGCCAATCCAACCGGCGATGTACAGGAACATCAAAGCCGGAATGGTAAAGTCACCGGCGTGGTCGAGGCGACCATCAACGATCAGGTGGGGCAGGCCATCCTCACCGCAGACAGCCTGGGAGTAGCGCTCAAAGCGCGCCTTTGCCTGGTCCGTCGTGGCAGCCTTTGCACGTTCAACGAAGCGAGGGGATTCGCTGCAGGGGGTCAGTCCAGCGACATCGGCAGAAGCCGTGGGTGCAAAACTAAACCACAGACAAACTGCTAGCGCCAAAGCGAACAATCGTCTCATGGAGTCTTAGTATCCTTTCTTTTCAAGCGGTATTTTCGCAAGCCTGGATGGCTCAGATGCAGCCAGGGTCGATGAATGGGACATTCAGCGGCCAGGGCATTGGACCTTCGCGCCAGGCTTTCTGGATTCAAAAGCCTAGGGGCAGGGAAGCCCTAGACTGATATACATCTAGGTTCCCAGAGCAACGCACCATCTTTCACGCGAGCTTAAGGGTTCTACACATTTCGGTGTAATAAAACTGAAGGTATCGGTCTATGACGGTGGCGCTGGCGATTGAAACAAGTTGTGATGAAACGGCGGTGGCAATTGTTAAGGACCGTCAAGTTTTAAGTAGTGTTGTCAGCTCCCAGATCGAGCTGCATCGCACCTATGGCGGAGTGGTGCCGGAGTTGGCATCTCGCCAGCATTTGGAATGGGTGAATCCGGCGATCGCCCAAGCCATTTCCCAAGCCCAGGTCCAGTGGGACGACATCGATGGCGTTGCTGCCACGGTCACGCCGGGCTTGGTGGGAGCCTTGCTGGTGGGAACCATGGCCGCGAAGACGCTGGCCATGGTCCATGACAAGCCTTTCCTCGGCATTCACCACCTGGAGGGCCATATTTTTGCGGCCTATCTGGATCAGCCCAGCCTGCAACCGCCCTTTCTCTGCCTGCTCGTCTCCGGTGGTCACACCAGCTTGATTCACGTCAAGGCAGCGGGAGAGTACAAAACCCTGGGCCAAACCCGCGACGATGCTGCCGGGGAAGCGTTTGACAAAGTGGCTCGGCTGCTGGGCTTGGGCTATCCCGGCGGTCCAGCCATCGATCGCCTGGCCCAGTCCGGCAACGCCGCTGCCTTTGCCCTGCCCGAGGGGCGAATTTCCTTACCCGGCGGCGGCTACCATCCCTACGACTCTAGCTTCAGCGGCTTGAAGACGGCGATGCTGCGTCTGACCGAGCAACTCGCCGCTGCCGGGCCGCCGCTGCCCAAGGCAGATCTGGCGGCGAGCTTTCAGAATGCTGTGGCCAAGGCACTGACCAAGCGGGCGATCGCCTGCGCCCAGGACTTTAATCTCTCGACCATTGCCGTTGGTGGCGGCGTGGCGGCCAACCGAGAGCTGCGCTTGCAGCTCAGCCAAGCGGCCCAGGGCTGCGGCATCCAGGTCTTTTTCCCGCCCATTGCGCTCTGCACAGATAACGCTGCCATGATCGCCTGCGCGGCCTGTGAGCATCTGGGTCAGGGACGGCGCTCTGACTTGGGGCTGACGGTCCAATCCCGGATGCCCCTGGAGGCGGTGATGTCACTCTATGGGGAGCCAGCCGACTAACCCGCTCCCTAGCGAACGTAGGCGTAGTAGGTGACCATGGGAATCACGGTGGACAGGATCAGTAGCACAATCACGATCGCCGTGGCGTTGCTTTCCTGGGTTTCCTCCGCCGAAGCAAAGGTGCCCTCGACTCGGGTTTCATCGACCACGATCGGCGGGCCTGGATCGGCTTCACCGGAGAGCACGGCGACGAGGCGATCGCTGGCATCGGCAAAGGCCTGGTTATATTGGTCCCCCTTGCGGATGGGAGCCATCATCGTTTCCTGGGAAACGCTGGCGGCAATGTCAGGGGTCAAGGTGACTTGGGCAGCTTCCCCTGTATGGATCGCAGCATTGTTCGTGGCGATATCCAGGGCAACAACAACCTGGTTGGCCTGCTCGTCTGGGGTGGGGAACCAGCGATTGAACAGCGCATCGGTAAAGCTTTCGATGGTCTCGCCGTAGTCCAGGCGGCGAAAGGTGACGAAATGGACCTCATTGCCCGTGGCGGCGGCGAGCTTTTGCAAACGTCCGCCAATCTGCCCTTCATTGAGACGACTGAGGACATCGGCCTCATCCACCACCCAAACCCCATCCCCTGCCGCCACGGTCGGAATCTGGGAAACACCCGTTGCGAGGGCAGGGCTGCCCCAGCCCAAGCAGACTAAGCCGCAAACCGCAAGGGTCGCCGCCAACGGCAAAATGAAAGCTTGAATGCGCTTGAGCAGAGAACCGCGAGGATGAGATAAAACAAACATGGCCTGTCAGTCCTAGAACAGTAATGCTAGGCTCGAACCCAACAGAACCGTCAGCGATCGAGCAAGGCTGGCAACGGCCAGCTTCCTCACTATAACGCTGGATTGTTGAGAACAAAACCCGTCTGGCTTGGCTGTCTGGTTACACTGTCTGGCTGGTTACACTGTCTGGGCAGGCTTCACCGACCTAAGAGGCCACAGCGCGATAGTTTGTTTCGATTCCTCCCTGGGAGGGCAGGTTGCTAAGGGGCTCTGAGGAGCTGACCAAGTAGCTTGGCTGGGGAGCAGGGCGCAGGGGCACAATGCGCTGGGTGGGGAGCACGGTCTGTTCTAAGTCCGCTTGGAGTAGATCGACGTGGTTCATCAGATGCTGCATCTGTTCGCGCACCTGGTAGAGCTCCTCCAGAACATTCATTTCTGACTCAACGTCGCGGGTCTTGGGCTGAGTCTCGAACCCCTGGGGACGGGCAAAGCTCAGGTAGGACTGGGCCGCAGGCAACGTGGGGATGGCCTGTTGATGGTGATGGGTTGGGGGGGCCGCATCGCGGCGTGAAGGCTCAGAGTTGGAGCGGGGGGGGAACTCGTGGAGGGTGGCCAACTGGGCATAGGGGATAGGCCCACTGTTGGCATGATGGATTGCCGTGGGTTTCGCTGTGGCCTGGTTGTTGGCTGAAGTGGGGCGCTCAGTCCAGGGCTGTTGGAAGGCCTGGGGCCGTTGAGGTTGGCCTTGGGCGATCGCGTTCGGGGCGAGCATTGGCGGTGACATCCTCTGCGCCACCGCCTGGGTCACAACGCCCACTTGCTGGATGCAACCACTCTGGGACAAGGCATTTCGCTGGGCAACGGACTGGGCCCAACTCATCGGTTCGGCATGGGGAGCAGACACATTGGGAGCAGCGTTGGCGGGCAGAGCGGATTGAAACTGAATTGGATCGCAAGCTGGGGTTGATTGCCAAGCATGACTTGGTGCTCCCCCGACTTGGTTGCCATGCTGGGAGGTGAGTTGGGCTGGCGCGGGGCTGGGGGATGCTGCCTGGAGCAGGCCTGTCCTGAGTGGGACTGTGATGGGGGCATCGTCAGCATCTAGGAAAGACCCGAGGCCAGAAGTGGCAAGGTAATCTTCTGAGATTTCGGTTGCCGAGGGTGAAAGCTGAAGGTTAGCTGAAGCACTGCTCCCCTGGAGAGTGGCCAGCAGGGGCGTGGAGGGCTGGGCCTGGCTGGCATCTTTCGCTTGGCCGCCGCCGCCGGATAGCCGCAGGGCCCCGCAACCCAGGCTAATCGCCGCCGCTGCCCCCAGGTATTGCAAGGCAAAGTCGTCGAGACGACCTTGGGTGCGGTCTCCGGTCAGGGGGAGTTGCAACGGCTGGGCTCCCCAGAAGATCAGCGGCAGTGTGAGGACGGTGAACGCCGAGCCTGCTAACCAGGTTGCAGAGGTAGATTTGTTACAAATATATGCGGCCATATCGCTAGCAGTCCCCATTGCTTTTTGCAAGCTTCAATTAGCTCAATTGATTGTGAATGCTGCCGCAGAATTAAACGGTTCCCACCTGTCAGATTCACCTGCCCAAATCCTAATCCCCTGGGAGGGAGAGGCGTGTGAAGTTTCAGTGAAAATCCATGCTTTTCTGCCGAACATCCAGTGAATATTTTTCGATCGCCGGGGTACCAAGCCATGTGGATGTGGCGTTGAGTGCCCCTGGGGTTCAGCTATTGATAGGTTGTGCTGGGTGGCGAAGTATGCTTTGGTTCGTCTACTGGGGCTGGGCGCGGTGGGTGCGGACGCTTGCTTCTGGGAAAAGCAACTGGGCTGGGAAAGTAGCGAGCAGAGGTTAGGACTGTAAGATTTGATTGTCCAAGGCAAAGTCTGGCTCAGGGGCGTTGCTGAGGGAATAGTCCTGGTTAAAGGAGTCTCTTAGGCCTTTAATCAAATCGTATTTTGGTTGCCAATTAAGCTCTGTTTGGGCTTTTGTGATGGAGGCAAAAAAGTGTTGCATCCTTAAGGGAAAGGCTTTTTGTTTGCCAAAATCAAACGATTTGGGGTTGTAATGCACCAGCTCTAGCTGATCTGGATCCCGATTTGCCGCGATCGCGCAGGCCCGCGCCAGCCCATCAAAGGTGATAAAGCGATCGCCCGCAATGTTGTAAATCTGCCCGATGGCCTTGGGGTTGCCCAACATGGCCACCATGGCAGCCGCTAGATCCGCGACATGGCCTAGCTGAGTGATGTGGAGGCCATTGCCGGGAATGGGAATGGGGCGATCGCGGACAATGCGATCGAAAAACCACCCTTCAATTGGGTTGTAGTTCTGGGGGCCGTAGATATAGACCGGGCGCACGGCGGTGAAGGGAATTCCCTGGTCCTGGAGATATTGCTCCGTTTCAAATTTGCCCCGGTGGCGGCTGTTGGGATCGAGGGGGTCGCCTTCCATCAAAGGAAGCTGATCGGCATTGAGGTAGACCCCGGCGGAGCTGACATAGATCAATTGCTGGAGCCCAGCACCCACCCATTCCAGCAGGGATTCCGTATCGCGACGCTCGCGGCCTGTGTTGTCGAACACCGCATCGAAGGTTTCGCCCGCGAGGCCTGCCTTGAGCTGGGCGGGGTCGCTGCGATCGCCCTGGATCTGGGCCACCCCAGCCACTGGCACGGGCTTATTGCCCCGGTTGAACAGCACGACCTCATGGCCCTGCTCCACCAGGAGACGAGTGAGGGAGACGCCGATGAAGCGGGTGCCGCCCATGACTAAGATGCGCATGATGGTTTCGACTGATTCGAGGGGTGGATGTGGGGCCGTTCCTATCCTAGTCCAGCATCCCACCCAAAATGAAGCTGCCGTGAAATGCAGCCACGATCGCCCATCGGCCCTAGCCAGACCGCTTAGCGAGCCAGACCGTTTAGGTCGCCAGACCGTTTAGGTAGAGAGTTGGGTGATGGAGATCGCCCCCCCAAAGCAAGCGGCCACATCGCTGCCGGGGGCGGCGGGGCGATCGCCATAGCGACCGCTGTACTGAAACTGGTTGCCCGTCTGGACATAAACCACGGGCAGCGGATCGCGAGAAGGCTGGCAAAAGACCAGCTCCGGCTGGTGGTTCGGACCCTGGGGCCAGGGCAGATTGACATTCCAAAACTGGCCGGGCTGGGGGGGCTGGGTCAGCAGCAGGGCGATCGCCTGGGCGGCCCAGGCCTGGGTCTGCTTCCAGTCGATCGGGTCGCGCGAGCCGAGATATTGGGAAATGGCAATGCCGGGCAGGCCCTGGAAGGCCGCTTCGCGCACGGCGGCCACGGTGCCGGACAAATAGGCATCCACGCCCAGGTTTCCCCCGGCATTGATACCGGAGATCACCCAGTCGATCGCGCAAGGTTGGGCTGGCGCGAGGTGAACCAGGCCCAGGCGGGTGCAGTCGGCGGGGGTGCCCTGGACGGCATAGCGGCGATCGCCCAGGGTCTCCAGGGTGATCGGAGTTGCGGTGGTGGTTTGGTGGCCACAGCCGGAATGGGGCAGCCGGGGGGCAGCGGTCAGGGTCTCCTCCCCGACCAGGATGCGCTCCAGGGCCGCCAGGCCCGGTGCATCAATGCCATCGTCATTGGTGAGCAAAAAGGCCATGGGGCAGCGCCTAGCTAGACTGAAACGACTGAGCGGAACGCTCCAGACTGGGCATCGCCGCTTGAACCTGGACGAGCAAATTATGGAGCTGGGCGACGAACCGTTCCGGATTTAGCGGTCGCTGGACATAGGTATCTGCTCGATATTCAGGCTGGTCCGACCTGGGCATTCCACCCCCCAGGCTGTTTTCTAGGCTATTTCCTGGGCTATTTCCTGGGCTATTTCCCAGACCATCGGCCTCAGCCGTGTGAGCGGTCAAGGCCATGATCCGAGGCCGCCGCTTCAGGTTTGCTCGATGGATATGGGCAATAATTTCCTCGCTGCTGCTGCCCTGGATATCGAGGTCGATAATCGCCACTAGGGGTTCTAGCTCCAAGATTCGCTCCAGCGCCGTGGAGCTTTCCACCAGCCAAATCACCTTAAACCCCGAGGCGGTCAGCAGTTCACAAATCAAAGCCGCCGATTGATCATCGTCCTCTAGCAAAATAATCGTGCCCTGGAGGTGCCCCAGGGGCAGCACCGCTGGCAAATGCTTGGTCGGCAGCCAGACGCGGAAGGTGGAACCCAGGCCGAGACTGGACTCTAGCTCGATGGTGCCCGGTGTAGGTCCACCTGGTGCTTGGCCAGGGCCAGCCCCAGGCCGCTGCCCTGGTAGCGCCGCCGATGGGAGTCTTCGAGCTGTTGAAACTGTTGAAACAGCAGGGGCTGCTGGCGGGGGTCGATGCCGATGCCGGTATCGATGATCTGGAAGAGAATCCCGCCCCGCTGGGCATCGACCTGGAGCGTGACCTCGCCGCCTTCGTTGGTGAATTTGATCGCATTGTCCAGCAGGTTGATCAAGATTTGGCGAATGCGCTGGGGGTCCACAACAAAGTCATCCTCCTCGGGGGTAAGGGAAATGACGGTTTTGAGCGTAATGCCCGCTTGCTCCGCTGCTTCTTGGAACAGTTGGACGCAGTAGTTGGCCAGCCGCCGCACCGAGAAATGGCGCACATTCAAGCGGGCCTGGCCCGATTCGGCTTGGGAAAAGTCGAGGATGCTCTCGATTAGCTGGAGCAGATGTTCGCCGCTGTCGTAGATCGATTGGAGGTATTCGCGCTGGCGATCGTTGAGGGGGCCGAAGGACCAGCGCAACAGGGTGGCTGACATGCCGATGACGCAGGTGAGGGGGGTGCGCAGCTCGTGGCTCATCATGGCTAGAAATTCGCCCTTGGCCTGTTCTGCGGCGTGGGCTGTTTCCCAGGCTTTCTGGAGTTCTGCGGTGAGTTCTTGAATGCGGGGGGAGGGGGCGATCGCCTCTGGAGCTTGAGGGGCTGGGGTGGCAGATCTGGGTGAGTCTGGCAGCGCAACCGGTGATGGGGCCGATGGTGGAACCGGCGACAACTGTTGTGCCAACATCAGTGTAAAACGACTTTGCAATCCTCCATCGTTGACCGTACGGGCTGTTGGAGCTGCTGGGTCAGGGATTGGCGCGCCGCCGCCGGGAGCGGTTGGAGGAGCAGCCAACGGGCAAAGGCTTCGATCACTTTCGGTTCAAAGCTGAGCCCCACGGAGAGAGGGGCCGTGGGTTGGATGGGGATGGCGATCGGCGGTGTCGCTTGGAGCAGCAGGCTAAATTGGGGAGAGAGGAGCAGCACAAAGCGGCCCGAAACGGGGGCAGCAGCCTGGGCTAGCTTTTTATCGAGGCGTTCCTGGGCCCGTTTTGCCCGCCGCTGTTCTGCGGGGGTGGCAGGCGTGGCTTTGATTGGGTTAGAGGCGGCTCGGTTGGGGGCTTTACTGGCTGGTTGGCTGGCTGGTTGGCTGGCTGCTTGACCGGTGGCTTGACTAGCTGCTTGGCTGCTGGGAAGCATTGCCTCGGTCAGCAGCAAGGCCTGATCTTGCTCAGCCACCCACTGCTGAAGCAACTGCTGGAGGCGAGCATAGGCCGAGGGCGAAACTTGCAGCGTTTGCATACCAGCGACATCGCGAGTGGAAAGCGTCATGGAAAGCCCTCAGGAACAGCGCCCGCATGGTGAGAGAATTAAACTCAGTCCAACGAGCGAGGCCACCCCATTCAGGCCACCGCTTTGGCTTCGGGGCCAGCCAGCTAGCGTCATCGAGGAATGGTGGCCAGTTCCATACTAGCGGTGTCTTCCTGGAATTCGGGCTGGGAAGGCCAGTCTCGGGTTTTACTTAACTCTCCCCATTACAATTCCTCTCCTTTAGCATCGATCTCTTCACTATGCACCGACTTTCAGCCAGTCCAGGGGGCTGGGATCCCAGCGTGGAGGGGGTAATTTTTGTCGAGCAAACGCCCGCTCCACTGGTTTTCCTCACCGCTGCCGATACGGAGATTCAGACCCTGGCCGGGGCGATCGCCCACCTGCCCCAGGACTTTCCCGCCATCCGCGCCGCTAACCTGCTCCAGCTTCAGCAGCAACTTACCATCGACACCTATGGCGAGACGGTCTTGACCGCAGCCAAGGTGATTGTGGTGCGGCTGCTGGGGGGGCGCGGCTACTGGCCCTATGGCCTGGAGGTGCTGAAGGAATTAGCGGAAGAGGAGGGCACAGCACTGATTTTTTGCCGGGGGACGATCGCCCTGATCCGGATTTGATCAGCCATTCGACGGTGCCATTGGCGATCGCCAATCGCCTCTGGCGCTACCTCTGCGAAGGCGGCGTCGATAACCTGCACCAGGCGCTGTTGTTCCTCGGCCAGCAATTTTTTGCGCGGTCTGAGCAAGTCAAGGCTCCCGCAGCGGTGCCGAATGTTGGGCGTTATGAAGCTTGGCAATCTGCCCCAGCTTCCGGTCCGGCCCTCACCCCCGAGCCCGGCCCTCACCCCCAGCCCGGCC
>JAAUQQ010000171.1 GCA_012032745.1 Synechococcales cyanobacterium RM1_1_8 | reverse complement strand
CCCCGAAAAATCCGGCTCGTCTCCGATGATACAGACTTGCCATCCTCAAACAAATTGATCGCCAGTGTTCCGCTGTCGTAAATCCGCAGCTTTGCGACAGCCCCATGGTCTGATAGAAACAGCCCTGCTTAATCGCCCGCCCATGCACCGCGTCGCCCGCCTCTTCCCCTTCCGCCGCCGCGTCCCCCTGGGCGACCAGCTAGGGCAGCGCTATGCCCAAACCAACAACCAAGAAATCATCGTCCCCCTCCACTTCAACCAAGTCGAAGATCTGCTCGCCCCCTTCGAGCGCCTGCCCGACCTCAGCGCCGACAGCCAGCCCCTGCCCTGCAACCTCAACCTCGCCTTCGTCGAATACCTCTACCGCCGCCTAGCGGAAATCCCCGACCAAGCCATCCAACTGCGGCTGATTGCCCCGGCCACGGTCCTGGCCCATGCCGCTCCGAATTCAGAACTGGAGACTGCCCAAGCCGCCTCGACTGCCCAGGCTTCAATGGCCCCAGCTTCAACGGCCCAAGCCCTCGAAGATCAACTGGGCGACCTCATCCATCAGCACTTTGCCTACCTGGAAACCGTCAAGCTCGAAAACCTCAAGCGCCTCGCCCGCGACTCCGGCCTGCTGGCCCTGCTGGGTTTCGCCGCCCTGAGCCTGTCGATTCCCGTCGATGCCCTGGCCTTTCCCGATGAGGCGGGTATGCCCCTCTCTTTGATCGGCCAGGGCGTGACCGTGTTTGGCTGGCTCACCCTCTGGGAGGCCCTGGTCAACGCCCTTTGGACCTGGCGACCCATCCACCGCCAATGGCAAATGTGTCGGCGCTTGCAGGAGACGGCGATCGCTCTCCAGCTAAACGAGCCCTCCTCGGCGTCATAATAGAAAGCATTACTCCTCAGCAACGCCAGTTTTGTTGCCCCATCTCCCCAAAACACCCCCATGGTTCTCCTCTCGGACAGCGAAGCCTCCCAGGCCAACGAGCCCCAGCCCCCGGCGAACTCCCCCTCCGAGGCTCGCCTAACCCCCACCGTGCCCTATCCCGGATGGCCAGAGCAATCCCAGGTTGTGGCCCGCGCCTGGCTCCTAGGGGAACGCCTCGTGCTCAAAACCCTCGAAGCCACGGAGCCCCTGTCTACCAATCCGCTGATGATTCGGGCGGGGGAAAATGGCTGCGCGGTGCTGTTGCGCTATGGCGTGCTGGTGCTATTCAACCTCAGCGCTGTGGAAGAAGCTGCCTTCATCGAAACCCTGCGCCCCTTTATTAAAGACCCCATTGCCGCACCTAAAGCGGTGTCTGAGCAACTGTATTTGCACTTCCAGGCCGAGGTCAAAGAACGCCTCGAAAAAGACGTGCTCTGGCTGCGGGACAGCAGCGTTGAGCGCCTGCAAACCGTGGCCGAGGCTCTGGCCAAAAGCGTGGTCTTGGAATATTACGAGAATGAAGTCTCAAGTCTATTTGAAAAAATTAAGCCCTTCACCCAGGCGATCCTCTCCGATGGGGGCCAGCCGCCCAAGGAGCGGGAACTGCTGCGCTATATTGGCGGTACGTTGCTGATACAACAGCGCATGGTGGGCATTGTTGAGGTGGGGGACAAGCCGGACCCGATTTGGGACTATCCCGAGCTGGATCGACTGTATTTGCGCCTAGAAGATGAATATGAGCTGCGGGAGCGGCTGTTGACCCTAGAGGGCAAGTTGTCCCTGGTGTCGAAGACCGTGGAAACCACCCTGGGAATGCTCCAGCGGGACAGTAGCCATCGGGTGGAGTGGTATATCGTGATTTTGATCGTGGTGGAGATCTTTTTGTCCGTTTATGATATTTGGATCAAACAGTAGATTGGATATCTTGCACAAACCCAAACAGCCCCCCATCCCCCAACTCTCGGCTGTGTATTTTGGGGGCGAAGGATCGCTAGAAACCAAAATATACAGCCCTTTCTTCTCAGAGGATGTTTGAGAATTCGCCCAAGCTCAGCCCTATCCTGTTCACACCCCCTGCATTCCACTCAGTGAGAAGACTGCCATGACCCAGAATCTGATATTGAGCTGGAGATTGAGCTGGGCGATCGCCCTCGGCCTCGGCCTCGGCAGTTGCGCCGCCGCGCCCGATCGCCAAGACCTCGTCCTCCAGCTCATGCAGCAGCGGGAATGCATCGGCTGCGACCTCGGCCCCGTGAACCTGCCAGACACGAACCTGGCTGGCTTCGACCTCAGTGGCGCAAACCTGGCCGGAGCAAATCTTCGGGGGGCAGACCTGACCGGGGCCAAGCTAGATGGGGCAGATCTCAGCGGAGCAGACCTGACGGGCGCGAATCTGACCAATGTGGATTTGGCAACCGTCAAAACGGAAGGCGCGACCTTGCCCTGAACAGCCCTTCCTTGCCCTAAACAGCCCTTCCTTGCCCTAAACAGCCCTTCCTTGCCCTAAACAGCCCTACTTCGAAGAAACCTGTTGCTGATGCATTCCGACTGGCAGTCGTCTGCTGGTCGTGAATAATTGGATTGCTTTTAGATGCTTGAGCAACTATATTCTAGCTCTAATCAAGATATCCGGTCACAGGTACTTGTCCCCCGGACTGCGGCGGCGAATCACCTGGGCGGGCGTGCCATAGGCCACCACCAAGGCAGGAATCGACCGTCGCACCAGCGAGGCCGCGCCAATGACTGAATGTTCACCGATCTCAACGCCATGGGTCAGCACTGCGCCGATGCCGATCGCAGCATAGGCACCAATGCGACAGCTCCCCCCCGTGGCGGTTCTGGGGGCCAGGCTGGAGAAGTCTTCCATGGTGGAATCGTGATCGAGGGAGCAATTGGTGTTGAGAATGCAAAACTCTCCGACAGAACAGCAGGCGCTGATCGAGGCCCCTGCCATCACCACCGTGCCTGCGCCCAGGCTCACCCCCATCGCCACCGATGCCTTGGGGTGAACCGCACAGACGAAGCGCAGCTCTGGGTAGAGCATCCGAACCTGGGCGGCGACCTGGGCACGGGTGAAGTTGTCCCCGATCGCGATGATGATTCCTTGGAGCGCGTGACGCTGAACCAGCCCTGGTAAATCCGCTTCTCCGCCCAAGATTCCATATCCCAGGGTCGTCTCATCGATCGCCCGGAATTGATCCACTAACCCGGCCAGATGATATTTCCCTTCCTGCCGAATGATGTCGATGATCACCTTGGCATGGCCGGATGAGCCAATCACTACAATGTTTTCCATGGGATCGCGGGGGGATGGGGCCATCATGGCGCGATGGGCATGGCTTGGGTTTTCATGGAGACTGCGTAAAGCTTCCGGGTGGTCGGTTGACCCGCCCTGAAAACTATTGAAATAATGGGTATATGCACAGAAGACAGCCTATGAATACGTCTCCCCCCTTCCCTATTTTTTACTTGATTGGTCTGGGCCAAACCCTCAGCGCTATTTTGGGTGAGCCCCTGGAGAAGGCCTCCGCAGTTTCCCATAACTGTGTGGTAACGGTCACGCGGGATGAGAGCGGCTTTGAAATCTCCCAGACCGAGCCCATGGACATCCGGCAGCCGGTGGTCGCTACGACTCGATAGGCTGGGCCAAGCAGCAGTTTTTGGGCCGCCGTCTGCTGGACGATTGACGACCCTGAGCAGGGCCAGTTGGGTCGCTTTTGCGAAGGCTGGCTCCTGTTTTGCTACTCCGCTGTCTCCGAAGTCGGTGCGGCGGGCTGGGCGGGCGGGCCAAAATTACTGCGGTTGCTGTAGAGAACAAAGCCGCCCAGGCCGATCAGCGCCAGGAACAACAGCCCCAGCAGGAGCCCCAGGGGTTTGCGGCTGCGGGCCTCCTGCTGGGCAGGTGCTTCCACCAGGGGGGCGATGCTGTTGCCATCTGTTTGTAGGTTGAAGCGGGACACCCAGCCGGGCTCAGAAAGGCCAGTCTGGTAACCATCGATGCGCACGGCGCGAATGCCGTCGGGTTGAAGGTGGCCAATGCCCTTGCGCACAAACGAGAGCGAGGCTTGCTTGGGCGGACAGGGGGTGGCGATCAGGTCCACATGCAGGCAGTCATTCTTGACATGGGCATGGACCGTAATGCCTTTGGCCATTAGGGGAGCCTGCATGAGTTGGGCGATCGCCGCCCCATCCCCCTGCTTGGCTTGATTGAGAATGGACTGGTGGACCTTCATGGGCTAGACCAAACCTCTAGGTGCAAGAGACATCGGTAGATTCTCGATCCGTTGATCTATCGTTGATCTACTCCTGACTAGTCTAGGATAGCGTTTTGAAAATCCCTCTCCAATGCCTTCACATCTTCCAAGCTAGCGCCGCGCAAATCGACAGAATCTAGGTTTGCCCCGCGCAAATCCGCATGTTTCAGGTTTGCGCCCCGCAGGTCCGCGCCCCGCAGGTCCGCGCCCTGGAAGTTAACACCCCGCAGATTGGCATCGGTGAGCACACAGCTCTGGAGATTGGCGTTGCTGAGGTCAGCGCCGTAGAGAATGGCCGTTTGGAACTGGGCCCGCCGCAGGTCCGTGCGTCTCAAGTTCGCGCCATAGCCGTTGACATGGCGCAGCACTGCACCGCGCAGGATGCTCTCCTTGAGGTTGGCTCGCACCAGGTTGGCCCCCTGGAGGTTGGCTCGGCTGAGGTCAGCCTGTTGCAGCACCGCACAGTAGAGCCGGGCCTTTTCGAGATTGGCGGCATAGAGGCAGCAAGCGCTCAGATCGGTGCCGTGGAGCATGGCTTCGCTGAGGTTGGCCTGACTGAAGTCGGAGCCGTAGAGGTCGGCGCGGCTGAGGTCGCTGTTGGAGAGGTTGGCGCTGCGGAAGCTGGCCGTTTGCCCCTTGGCATCCCGCAGCACCGCTTCGTGCAGGCTGGAGCCAGAAAGATTGGCGAAGCTGAGGTTGGCACCGACCAGCGTGGTCTGGTCGAGATTGGCATCGCTGAGGTTGGCTTGCTGGAGCTGGGCCAAATTGAGTATTGATTCCCGCAGGTCCGCTTGCTGGAGGTTGGCTTGCTTCAGGCTGGCGGCGGTGAGATTGACGGTGTACATCATCGCCTGGCGCAGCAGGGCACCGTCCAGGTTGGCTTCCGTGAGGTTAGAGAGGCTCAGCTCAGCTTCGGCCATGTCGGCATAGGCCAGGTTGGCCTGCCTCAGATCTGCCTCCCGCAACTGAGCGGTGTAGAGATCGGCGGTGCGCAGATCTGCCTGTTTGAGGTTGACTGAATTCATCTCCGCCATGCTGAGGTTGGCTTCGCGCAGGTCGGACAGCTTGAAGCTGGCGGAGGTGAGGTGAGCCCCCCGCAGGTTGGCTGTGTAGAGGCTGGATTCGGACAGGTTGGCCTGTTCCAGCTCGGCTTCGCAGAGGCTGGAGAGCTTGAGCTCTAGGCCGCTGAGGTCCGCTTGGTCGAGGTTGGCTCGATCCAGGGCAATCTGATCCAGGTTGGGATGTTGATTAAAGTTGCTGCTGCGCCAACGATTCCAGGCTGCCACATCGCTCTGGAGGAGGCCGATGGGGGCATGGTTGACGATGATGCTTTGGCGAGAAGGTGCCATGTCTAAATGACCTTGGTCGAAACCCTGAGATGATCGGTGGAAGATGCAATGAACACTTGGTCAGTGATACGTAGAAGATAGAGTAGTTTCCGGTCAGAAGCCTCTGATTCAGGTGGTTTCACTGAAAAAATACATCCCTGGCGGGGTGGGGCGATCGCCCCCTCGGACTCTCCGACCCAGGGCTAGCGCTCTTCTGTATAGAGAAAAATCACCCTCGTTTTCAATGCTGGAAGCTGCGATAGACATATATAGGACTTATGCCAGGAAATTATTCAAGGCTGGGGCCAAGGGGCGCTGGGAGCTGGAGCAGTCTGGCCATTAGATTTCTTGAACGGGATATTAGACCTAGGCTTTATCTCAGCCTGGGACCAGCCATCCCAGAACTGCCCAATCCCAGAACCGTCTATCCCAGAACCGTCTATCCCAGGCGATCGCTGCTGACCAGCGGGGCCTTGGGAAGCCCCGCATCGGCACCCGGACCGGGGCCTGCGAGCTGTTTCCCAGAGTCATGCCGGATCCGGTAGAGTGATCGATCTGTTAAGCATCAGCGCAACTTCAGTCCAAAGCTTCCCTCCTGGGCCGCCTCGACCCTTATCTTTCCCACCCCATGTCCCTGTCTCCTTCGGCCTTGTCTGCTTCGAGCCCAGCCAGCGTCAAAGTTTCTGTACCCGCCACCACGGCCAACCTCGGCCCTGGGTTCGACTGCCTGGGCGCGGCTTGGAGCCTGCACAACCACTTTCGCTTCACGCTGCTGGGAAAGGAGGCCCTGGACCAGGGGGAGCGCTTGCAGATTGTGGCCCAGGGAGATGGGGCCGAGCAGCTCAGCACCGATGCCACCAACTTCGTCTACCAATCCTTTTGCCAGCTTTTCGCCGAGATTCACCAGCCAGTGCCGCCAGTCCGCATTGACATCGATTCACGCATTCCCCTGTCGCGGGGACTGGGCAGTTCCGCCACGGCCATCGTCGGGGGCCTGGTGGGGGCCAATATGTTGGCCGGGGAGCCATTGGATGGGGGGGCGATCGCGGCCCTCGCCACCAAACTCGAAGGCCACCCGGACAATGTCGTCCCCGCCCTGCTAGGGGGCTGCCGCCTGGCCGCCCAGGACCTCAACCAAGCCTGGGAAATCTGCGAGCTGCCCTGGCACAGCGACATCATTCCAGTCCTGGCCATCCCGGACTTCACCCTCTCCACCGAAGCCGCCCGCCAGGTCTTGCCCCAGACCTACAGCCGCGCCGATGCCATTTTCAACGCTGCCCACCTGGGCCTCTTGATTCGCGGCCTCACCACCGGCCACGCCCCCTGGCTGCGGGCCGCCCTCCAGGACAAAATCCACCAGCCCTACCGCAAGTCGCTGATTCCGGGCTTCGATGCAGTCCAAGCGGCGGCCCTCGCCACCGGTGCCTATGGCCTCGTGATCAGCGGCGCGGGGCCGACCGTCCTGGCCCTCGCTGCCCCCGAGACCGTTGCCCAACTCTCCCAAGCCCTGGCAGCGGCCTGGCAAAGCCACGGCATCACCGCCCAGGTTCAAGCCCTCGCCCTCAATGCCCAAGGCACCGTCGTATGCCGAGCCTAGGAACGCGCTGGTCAGGCCAGGGGCCACCGCCACGATTCAAATCAATTCGATAAGAACCCTTACAACTCGCAATAAAACCGAGACCCCTCCCTCCCCCCTATACTCCAGGGGGCTGTTCCATCATGTCTCAGCATCCTGACCTACAAGGGTAATGGTTTGCAACGCCCGAAGATGCCTCAAATGACCGCCTGGAGAAGAAATTATGCGCGCTCTCTCGGGTCAGCTCGGCTGATTCCATCCGTGGGAGGAGACACAAATACCACCAATTCCCGGATCTAGTCAAAGGAGATCGTTAATATTAGTTAACATAGGGTACGATGGACATGGCAGGAAAGTTTGAGTATAAATGCTCAGTTCTTAACTATACTTAACGTTGCAAGACCAAACATAGGCTTTGCGCCCTGCTCCCCTAGGATGCATGTTGACGAATTAGTAGCTGGGTCGAAGCGCCTCCTCCTCTGCTCCATGGCCAGCGTGCTCCTCCTCCTCACATAGACCTCGTTGGTACTGTTCTGATGGAAAGTGCTCCAATGCCCTGGCTAACAATTATTACGATGCTGCCCCTCGTTGCAGCACTGCCGATTCCCCTGATTCCTGATAAGGATGGCCGCACCATTCGTTGGTATGCCCTAGGGGTTGGCCTGGTCGATTTTGCCTTGATGATCTACGTCTTCGGCAGTAACTACCTCCTCCAAAGTGCTGACCTACAGCTAAGCGAGAGCTACCGCTGGATTCCCCAACTGGGTCTTAACTGGTCTTTGGCCGTGGATGGCATGTCCATGCCGTTAATTCTGCTCACCGGCTTGGTGACGACCCTGGCCATGCTGGCCGCTTGGAACACCACCAAGAAGCCAAAGCTGTTCTACGCCCTGATGTTGGTGATGTACAGTGCCCAGATCGCGGTGTTTGCGACCCAGGATCTGATGATGTTCTTCCTGGTCTGGGAGTTGGAGCTGGTCCCGGTCTATCTATTAATTTCTATTTGGGGTGGCCCCAAGCGTCTCTACGCTTCGACTAAGTTCATTCTCTATACGGCGCTCGCTTCTCTCTTCATTTTGATCTGTGCCCTGTCCATGGCTTTCTACGGCGGCGATGTCACCTTCGACATGCAGGCCCTGGGGATGAAAGACTATCCCATCGGCATGGAGGTGTTGCTCTACCTCGGTTTCTTGGTTGCCTTTGGCACGAAGCTGTCTGTGTTTCCGCTACACACCTGGCTGCCCGATGCCCATGGTGAAGCTAGCGCGCCTGGCTCCATGCTGCTGGCGGGTATTTTGCTGAAGATGGGCGGTTACGGCCTGCTGCGCTTCAACGTTGAAATGCTGCCCGAAGCCCACATCAAGCTGGCCCCGCTCCTGGCGGTACTGGGTGTGGTCAATATTGTCTACGGTGCTTTTTCCGCCTTTGCCCAGAACAACCTTAAGCGCCGCGTTGCCTATTCATCGATTTCCCACATGGGCTTTGTCTTGCTGGGCATTGCGGCTTACAACAGCCTGGGCCTGAGCGGGGCGATGCTGCAAATGGTGTCCCATGGCTTGATTGCAGCGGCGATGTTCTTCCTCTGTGGCGTGGCCTATGAACGCACCCACACCCTGGAAATGGACAAAATGGGCGGCTTGGCGAAGCAGATGCCCCTAGCCTTTGCGCTGTTCACGGCGGTGGCGATGGCCTCCTTGGCCCTGCCCGGCATGAGTGGCTTTGTCAGTGAGCTGACGATCTTCCTGGGCTTTGCCACGGACAGCGCCTATAGCAATAGCTTCCGCGTGATTGTGGTGCTGTTGGCAGCGGTGGGCCTGGTGTTGACGCCGATGTATTTGCTGTCGATGCTGCGCCGCATCTTCTTTGGTGAGCTGAAGCTGAAGTTGGAGGGTGGTTTGAATCTGGATGTTAGCGCCCGTGAGATTTTCATCTCGCTTTGTCTGGTGATTCCAGTGGTGGGGATTGGGGTTTATCCCAAGCTGGCGACCCAGGTTCATGACATGAAGACGGATGCGATCGCGGCCCACTACCAGTCGCTGCTGCCGACGCTGGCCCAAACCCAGACGGGGACGTTGTTTTCCCAGGTGTTTGAGGCTCCGACGATCGCTGAAGGTGCTGATTTTGCCCGGATGGATTAGGTCAAGCTGATTCGGTGCTGAGCTAGAACCAATTGATTACAAAGCCCCCTGATTTCTTTGTGAAGTCGGGGGGCTTTGGATTGGGGGATGTTGCTCTGGGGTGGATGGGGCGGTGCTGTCCCTACGCGGGAAATGGTGTTGTTGGATAGAATTTATACGTATCCATTGAGGGCTGGAAGATGGCGGATCCGATTACGGCTGGGGCGATCGCGACAATTATGCTCTCGAAGTTTGCGGAGGCGGGGGCGAGTGAGGCGGCGAAGAAGCTAATCGAAAATTTGTGGGGGGCGGTAGCGGCTCGGTTTCAAGGCCGCAAGAAGGCGGAGGCGGCGATCGCCCAACTGGAAGCCAGCCAGGGCAAGGCCCCGGAGGCAGAGGCGAATTTGGTGCGGGTGTTGGATGCGGAGATGTTTGAGGATGATGCCTTTGCGGGGCAGGTGCAGCAGATGGCCCAGCAGATTATCCAGATGCAGAATCAGAGCCAAACCCAGAAGACAGTCACGATGAATCAAGCGAACCAGGATCAAGCCAAGGGCTATCAGGTGGAAGCAGATCGGATTGAGCATTTGGGAGATCGCTATTAGGGGCTTCAGACACCGGGTGTTTGCAGTAAATTAAGTCACAGTAGCGGTTGGGCTCAACACCCGGTGTCTTGGCTGGAGCTAGGCTTGTGGACCAGCAAAATTTTGGCAATAGCAATGGATACCAGGTCAGTGCGAACCGCATTGAGCACCTGGGCGATCGCTACAATCACTATGGCCCCCAAGAAATCACCGAGTCTGGCGTGGGGGATTCGCCGCCCAATTTTCAGGACTATTGGGTGGAGCGGCGGGTTTATCAAGACGCTTTGAGCGATCGCCTCGACCATCACCCGGTCACCGAAATCGTCGCAGAGGGTGGCTTTGGCAAGTCGGCCCTGGCGGCTTGGGCGCACCACCATCTGCGGGAGCGGTTTCAAAAACGCATTTGGGTGAGCTTCCGGCAGGCGAAGCGCTTCGATCGCGTGGCCCGCTGGATTTTGCAGGAAATTGGCTTCCCGAATAAAGATCCCCGCGCCGATGACGCAACGCTGCTGCGGGAGCTGTGCTATCGGCTGAATGATCCGAATCGACCGGTGCGGACGCTGGTGGTGTTGGATCAGCTAGAGACGATGGTGGAGGGGGAAGATGGGGGGTGGTTTGAGCGGTTTTTGGGTGAATGGGCGGCGGCGGGGCGGTTGAGTCGGGTGCTGGTGACGACGCGGGTGGCGGTGGTGTCGCAGGAGCCACCGATGG
>JAAUQQ010000170.1 GCA_012032745.1 Synechococcales cyanobacterium RM1_1_8 | reverse complement strand
GGGGGGGCTGGGCTGGGCTGGGTTTGATGAGCTGGCTAGATCTGAGCTGGCTGAGATCTGAGCTGGGCTGGGGTGGGTTGAGAGGCGGGGGGAACAGTGACTGGAGAGGGGAGCTGGCTGGCTGGCTGCTGGCTGGCTGGCTGCTGGCTGGCTGGCTGGCTGGGCAGGTGCAGGGCCTGGGTGGTAGGGCTGGGCTGGGTGATGGGCTGGCCTGGCGGCTGGCCCGTCGGCTGGCCTGTCGGCTGGGCCTTCCGCTCTGCTGTCGCCGCTCCCCAGACAGACCGTGATTGTGCTGGCGGTGGGGCTGTATTTGATGGCGTTGTCCAGCAGGTTCAAGATCACCCGATAAAACCGAGATTGATCGGCTTCGAACTCTGCCTGGTCTGGGCCACGATAGCTGAACTGGAGTGACTTGGTGCTGCTGATCGGTTCTAGGCTTTGCCAAGCGCTGTGGATCAGGGCGACCAGGTCCAGCTTGTTGATGTTGAGGCTTTGGGGGGAGCGCTGCTCCAGCATGTTCAGATCGAGCAGGTCATGGACTAGGCTGCTGAGGTGGATGACTTCGCCCAAAAGGCGCTGCATCCAAGGTTTGTGGGCCTCGGCAACCCGTTCCTCCAGCATTTCTGCGACCAGGCGAATCGAGGTCAGGGGCGTTTTGAGTTCATGGGCTACATCGGATACCCAGCGATCGCGCTGCTGGGCCAACTGAAAAAGCTCCTGCTCATTCTCCAAAAACACCCCCACCTGTCCCTCGGGCAGGGGGATGCCATGGCCCATGAGGTGAATGCTCCGCTGGGGATCGGGATTGAGCGGATCGGGATTGAGCGGGTGCAGCACCCAGCGGCGCTGGTAGGGCTGTTGGCCCTGGCGGGTTTTTTCGATCAGACGATCCAGTTCATAGGAGCGGATCTGTTCGAGCAGGAGCCGGGGACGTTCTGGACTGGGCTGGGCGATTTGGATGAGGCGCGAGGCTTCCTGGTTGCACCAGACTAAATAGTTGTCGCAATCGACCTGGATATAGGCGATGGGAGCATGGGTGATGAGCTGCTGCACCCGATTGAGGAGCTGTTCGAGCTGGAACTGCTGTTGGTGCTGCTGGCCCACCGCCGCCATCAGCCGAGATGCCAGGTTGAAAGGGCCGATCGCCTGGCGGGGTTGGGGAATGTTCGGTTCTAAACGGGCGAGCAGCCGATATAGGCTGCGATTGAGACGGATGTGCTGGAGGCCGACCAGCAGAATCCCCAGCCCCAGACCCAGCGAAAAGGTGACGATTTCCACCGCAAAGTTATGTCTCGCAAAACGCCTGGATACGGTTCTTTTGGAGATTAGCCTAACAAACCCCGGTCACCGAATGCAGTCTTGTGCCTGACAAGGCGCTTGGACTGATCGCGGCAAGCTTCACTGCCTCAATAGGATCGCCTTGAACCGGTTTGGTTAGATTGGTTTATTTGGAATGATTAGATTGATTGAGCTGGATGCGGCTGAGCAGTGGCAGCGGGGGAGCGGCGGCTTGGGGAATGGCCCCGCCGTGGGGCTAGCTGAAGCGATAGCCGAAGCCCCGCACCGTTTGGATATGTTGGGGATGGCTGGGGTCCACTTCTAGCTTTTCGCGCAGCCAGCGGATGTGGACATCGACGGTCTTGCTGTCGCCCATGAAGTCTGGACCCCAAACCCGTTCCAGTAGCTGTTCGCGGGACCAAACTCGGTTGGGGTTGCGCATGAACAGCTCCAGGATTTTGAATTCCTTGGGGGCTAGGCTGACGGATTGGCCGTTGCGGGAGACGCGGCATTGTTCGGGGAACAGTTCAAGGTCGCCCCGGCAGAGGCTGTCCTGTTTGGGTTCATCGTCATCGCGTTGGCTGCGCCGCAGCAGGGCACGACAGCGGGCAATCAGCTCGCGCATTCCGAAGGGCTTGGTCAAATAGTCATCTGCGCCCACCTCTAGGCCAACGACCCGGTCGGTTTCGGTGCCCTTGGCGCTCAGGATCAGGATGGGGATGGTGCTGGCCTGGCTGCGCACGAAGCGGCAGAGGTCGAGGCCGTTGACGTGGGGCAGCATCAGATCGAGGATGACCAGATCCGGCTGCCATGCATTGCTATCGTGCTGTTCCAGGCTGCGGTAGAACAGGTCTAGGGCGAGGCGGCCATCTTCAATGGCATGGACTTCGTAGCCCTCTTCTTCCAGCGAGAAAACAACGGTATCTCGAATCAGGGCTTCATCTTCGACCACGAGCACCTTGGTTCTGGCTGGGGCGCTGATGGGGCTGGGCTGCTCCAAGGGACGGGAGGCTATTCCGGACACTGGGGTTACCTTTGGGTCGTCTGACTGGATGATCTGGCTGGGTCGCTTGGGTGGATCGTGCGGCTGGTTGCGCGGCTGGTTGCGCGATCGCATCACCACTATGGTCACTATTATCACATTTGACCCCGACTCCAGCGCCTTCTTTGCTTTGAATTCCAGATCCCAACCGGCTGCTCCCAGCCCTCAACTCTAAACAACCGCAAATAATCACGAACTTTAATCTCAGGGCCTGCCCTGGGCAAAAAGCCTTGCCTAAACTCAAGCCAAGTGGGAGCGCCTCTGCTGTGGCGATCGCCCGCCTGTGTTTTTGCTAGGCCGTAGACCTGATTTGCCCTAGGGAGTCCCATGACTGAATTCCATGCGCTGGGCGATCGCTTTGACGATGCCAGCTCCGAACCCACGGCGATCGAAGCCTTTCGCCGCGAATGTTCCGTGCGCCGCGCCCTGGAGGTGTTGTCGGTCAAGCACCGACGCCTGGAGGCGGATTTGCAGCAGTTTGTGCAACATCTCAAGCTGCTGGTGCCGGGGATTGAACCCGCCCCAGGCTGCCAGCTAGATGAAGTGGAAATCCTGGAAGAGGCCCTGGCTCGCCTGGATGACGAAGCCTTTTCCGGTCTGCTGCTACGCATTCTGGAGCGGAACTACCGCCGAGGTTAGCTGCCACCGCCAGCCTCCAGGCTGGCATCGGAGGTTTGGGTCAAATGTTCCAGCATCTCGCGGCGCAGCTTGAGATTGGCCTGGTGGATGCTCGTGCGGCTCATTTCGGGCAGGGCATCGGAAAAGTCCTCCACCAGATGGGTGCGGACGGTCATGATCCGCAGGGCGAGATCGGGGCGCTGGCGATAGAGCATTGCCAAATATTCATCGGAGCGTTGGAGGGAATGCTGGGCGGTGAATTGCTGGAGCCAGATATATTCTGCGGGATTGGTCTCTTGCAGTTGGGCGGCGATTTCCCGACAGGCCTGATAGGTCAAGTAATGAACCAGATTGTTGCAGGTTTCTTGGGCAATGCGAGGCAGATCCATGGCGATCCTCCAGCAGGCTTTCCGACATCGTAGCGAATTGCTCTGCGGCTGACAGAAGCTGGATTGTCCAATTCCTCGCACCCGATCCCCAGGGCGCGATCCCCAGGCTCCGATCCCCAGCAGCCCACCGCTGCCCCGTTGCCGGGCCTGTGCTTGTTTCCCAACCACCCATGGGTGAAAATGTGCATGGGAAACCAGCGGTTTCCTGGGGCTTGATCTGTTTTCTGCTGCTCTCCTTCTGCTTTTCTTGCGCAAATCTATCCCAGTCTCCTAGCGATTTTTTCGCCAGCTAAACCCAAGGATGTCCATTGCCCCATGACTCGCTTCTTCTTGCAATCTGTTTGGGCAATCCCGTTGTATGGCTTGCTGGGAACCCTGTTTTCCCTGCCCTGGGCCTTTGGGCTGATGCGCCGCACGGGCCAGCGACCAGCGGCCTACCTGAACATTTTGGTGATGGTGATGGCCTTGGCGCACTGTCTCTTAGCCCTGGTCGGGCTGCGGGATCTTCCCCCCCAATCCTTTTGCTTCGATTGGCTGAACCTGTTGGACCTAGAGCTGGCCCTGCGCTTTGAGGCCTCTCAGATCAGCCTGGCGGCGGCGGCGCTGACGGCGTTCATCGTGGTGCTGGCCCAGCTCTATGCCCTTGGCTACATGGAAAAGGATTGGTCCTTGGCCCGGCTGTTTGGCTTGATGAGTGCCTTTGGGGCAATTCTCTGTGCCCTGGCCCTGAGCGATTCCCTGGTGCTGAGCTACGGACTGCTGGAGATGTTGACCCTGTCCACTTACCTGATGGTGGGGTTTTGGTATGCCCAGCCCCTGGTGGTGACAGCGGCGCGGGATGCCTTTTTGATCAAGCGGGTGGGGGATGTATTTTTGCTGATGGGGGTGGTGGCGCTGACCTGCTATGCGCCGGAGCTGACCTTTTCGGGGCTGGCCCAGTGGGCGGTGTATCAGCCCCTGCCGGGGGCGATCGCCACCCTGCTGGGCTTGGCGATGATTGCTGGCCCGTTGGGATCCTGCGCCCAGTTCCCACTCAATCTTTGGCTCGATGAAGCCATGGAAGGCCCCAATCCCGCTTCAATTTTGCGGAACTCCGTGGTGGTGGCGGCGGGGGCCTATCTGCTGGTCAAGCTGGAGCCCGCGCTGATGCTGTCGCCCGTGGCCTCAGAATGTTTGATTGGGATTGGGGCGATTACGGCGGTGGGGGCTTCCTTGGTGCGATCGCCCAAACCGATATCAAGCGCGCCCTCACCCATGCCACCAGCGCCTACCTGGGCCTCGTCTTCATCGCCGTGGGGATGCAGCGCATTGACATTGCCCTGCTGCTGTTGCTCTCCCACGGCCTGGGCAAGGCCTTGATGTTCATGGGGGCTGGCTCGGTGATCATGACGACTAGCTGCCAGGACATCACGGAAATGGGCGGCCTCTGGTCGCGGATGCCGATTACCACGCTGTCGTTTTTGATCGGCGGTCTGAGCCTGTCCGGGGTGTTTCCCCTGGGGATCTTTTGGACGCTGCACCGTTGGGTGGCGGTGCCTGCCCCCCTGGGCCTGGTTGGGATTTTGGCCTTTGTCAATGGCTTAAGCTTGTTAAACATGACGCGGGTGTTTCGGCTGGTGTTTTTGGGTCAGCCCCAGGCCAAGACCCGCCGCTCCCCCGAAGTGCCCTGGCCCATGGCGCTGCCCATGGGGGTGTTGATGGGGGTGACGCTGATCCTGCCTGGGATTATTGTCCCCGGTTGGCTGCTGTCCAACCTGGAAGCGGCCTCGGCGATCTTGCCCATGGCCTTAATCTTTGGGGCTGGGCTGTTGGGGGTGGCGATCGGCCTGGCGATGCCGCTGTCGCGGCGGACCTCTCGCCCCCTCAGCCGCAGCTATCGCATGGCCCAGGATCTCCTGGCCTATGATTTTTACCTGGAGCGGGTCTATGGGGTGACCGTGGTGGCCTTTGTGGCGCTCTGTTCTCGGCTGGCGGCTTGGTGCGATCGCTACATCATCGATGGCTTGGTCAACTTCGTTGGCTTGGCGACGCTGTTCGGCGGCCAGGGTCTGCGCTACAGCGCTCCGGGCCAGTCCCAGATCTACCTGGTGACCATGTTGTTAGGCCTGGGATTGCTGCTGCTGTTGACCACGACTTGGACGGATTTGACTGGAGAATTGGCCCATGCGATCGAAATCCTGCGTATGGATCGGCTGATCTAGGCTTGCAGCCCTTGGGCTATGGGCCAATCCACTCCAGCCAAACCCAGTAAAGCCCCCATCCACCCTGCCATTGAGATGCATTGACTTAGATGCCCATTCAACTTCCCCCTGCTGCCAAAATCGCTCCCCTGTCGATTCCGGACTACATCGATCGACTGAGCCGAGGCGATGCCCTGCTGGTGGACTCGCCCCAACATGTGCTGGAAGTGGTGGGAATTTTGGATAGTTACGGTGTGGTTTTAGATGCCTATGCCCAAAATCTGCAATACATCGCCGATCGCCAGTTTTTGGTCGCTTTCCCTTTCTTCAAATATTTCAACGGCGAGGTGTCTCCCCAGAAGCTCCTGCGACATCTCTGGCACGATCGCCTCAATTACGAATATGCCGAATACTGCATGAAGGGGATGCTGTGGCACCGGGACAGCCCCTTTGCCGAAGCTGTGGAAGCCGAAGCCTTCAACCAGCTCGCCGAAGCCGCCATCCAGGCCCGCATTCGCCACCGCCCCCTGCTGCAACTGCTGCACCGGCTGTTTCCCGAGTTTTTTCCCGAGCAGGTGCGCCAAATGGTTTACTACAGCGTTCTGGGGCAATTCTGGGAGGTGATGAGTGAGATATTCCTTACCCTGGCCGAACGCTATCGCCAGGGCGAGCTCACGGCGATTCCCCAAATTGTCGATCACATCCGCGATGGCCTGGTCAAGAACGCCGCCCGCCCCATCACCTATGGGCCCCTGGTGCGGGGCCAGGCCTATGATCTGCTGCCTGCCTCGGCGGGCTATTGCTTCCTCAAGGATGCCGCGATTCCCTATGTAGAGGCGATTTTCTTCCGGGGCACACCCTTCATGGGCACCATGTCCTACAACGCCCAGCAAAATGAAGTGCCCGATGTCTTGGGGGATTTTGACTATGGGGCGCTGTTTGCCGATCCGGTGCCAGTGGGGGGCGCTGGCATTCCGCCGACGCTGTTGATGCAGGACATGAGCCGCCACCTGCCGGATTACCTGGAAGCATTTTTCCTCCAGCGCAGTCGCGGGCGCGGCGATCTGCGCGTGCAGATCTGTGAAACCTTCCAAAAGTCGATGTTTTGTGTGACGACGGCCACGATTCAGGGCCTCGCGCCCCACCCGCTCAACAGCACTGAACCCCAAGCCCAGGCGGAGAATTGCGCCTACTTGACCCAGTGGCTGGGCCGCATTGCCCACACCCGCTTGGCGAAGGTGAATGGAGAGGCGATCGCCGAGCAGGGCCTTGAGGTGACTTGAAGATGTGGGGTGATTTGAAGAGGTGAGGTGGCTTGAAGATCTGAGGTGACTGGAGGAACGGTTCTGAAGAATAGCCCCGCCTAGGGCAACCAGGGATACTGACTAAAATCGGGCTGGCGCTTCTCCAAAAAGGCCTGCTTACCCTCGGCCCCCTCTTCAGTCATGTAATACAAAAACGTCGCATTGCCCGCCAGCTCCTGGATCCCAGCCTGGCCATCACAGCCTGCATTGAAGGCGGCTTTGAGGCAGCGGATGGCGATCGGGCTTTTCTCCATGATCTCTCTCGCCCACTGGATGCCTTCCATCTCCAGCTGCGCCACCGGCACAACAGTATTGACTAAGCCCATGCTCAAGGCCTGCTGGGCATCGTACTGGCGGCAGAGATACCAGATCTCCCGCGCCTTTTTTTGCCCCACCACATCGGCGAGATAGCTTGCACCAAAACCGCCATCGAAGCTGCCCACCTTGGGGCCTGTCTGGCCAAAAATCGCATTGTCGGCAGCGATGGTCAAATCACAGAGCACATGGAGCACATGGCCGCCGCCGATCGCATAGCCCGCCACCAAGGCAATCACCACCTTGGGCATAGAGCGAATCAACCGCTGTAAATCCAATACATTTAGCCGGGGCGTTCCCGCTTCATCCACATAGCCGCCATGGCCCCGCACGCTCTGGTCGCCCCCCGCACAAAATGCATATTGACCATCGCTGTGGGGACCGGCCCCGGTGAACAGCACCACGCCGATGCGGGGATCTTCCCGCACATTGCTAAAGGCCTCGTACAGCTCCACCACGGTTTTGGGCCGAAAGGCATTGCGCTTGTGGGGGCGGTTGATGGTGATCTTGGCGATACCATCGGCACGTTTGTGATACAGGATGTCTTCGTAGTCTTTAACAAGCTGCCAGTCTGCATCGGCCCGCTGGTCTGAAGCTGGAATCATGGGGGCGCAAGAGGATGACGTAGGGACATGGAAATGCCAATGGAAATGCCATGTCCCTACGGGAGCTTTGGTTTTTTGGAAATCTTCTAATCCAGATAGCCCATCAAAATCACTGGTGCTTCATCCACCTCGTTTGGCCCCACCGGACGAGCGCCATAGGCACTGTCAATGCGAGAGACGGGCATGGTGCTGCTGCCGATGGGACGGTTGCCGCAGATGTTTTCTGTGCGCACGACCTGGAAGCTATCCGCCATGATCGGACGGGCCTCAGGGTCTCTAAAGGTGTTGACAACCTCCACCGGGCTGGCTTCAATCGGACGCTTGACGCTGCCGCCAAAGGTATCGGCGACAACCAGGGAGCTGGTGCCCACGGGACGGTGCTCCGGCAGGGGCGCGGCCCCTTTGTAGAGGGTGAGGCCGGTGTCGCTGGCAGCGGCGGTGCGGCTGAGGGCGGCTTTGCTGCGGCGGCTGGTCGTGGTTCTAGGGGCCATGGTTGATGGTGTTGGGGTAGGGGTGGATTTTGCGGGGGCGCTGGCGGGTTTGGCCTGGCGGCGAGCCATAGTTTTGGGGGTTGCCCTGCTGGCTGCCGGAGGGGCCGCAGCCCTGGCTGTCGTTTTGGGGGCCGTGGTTTTAGGAGCCGTGGTTTTGGGGGCTGCTGAATTGCGAACGGTGGCCTTGCGCCGGGAGGTGCTGGTCTTGGTGGCGGTTTGGGCCTTAGCAGATGTCTTTTCTTTAGCAGATGTCTTTTCTGTTGCCGCCGTCTTGGCCGAAGCTGGCTGTTTGCGGGAGGATTTGCCGGGGGATGACTTCGTGGTTGGAGATGCTGGGGCCGAACTCTGGTCTGGAGTTGCGATCGCCGTTTTGTCCTGGGAGGGCGTTTCTGCCGCTTCTAGGATCGCTTCTGCAGCTTGAATGACTTTGTTGGTTCTGGCCATGCTGGTTCGGGTGACGGTGCTCGCTGGGCTAGCGGGGTCTGGAGAGGTCGCAGCGGCGGCAGCCGGGGCAGGTGCGGGCCGGGTGGCTTCGCCGCTGATGGCTTCAGCGGCGCTTAGGGCGGCGCTTTTGGCCGGATTGCTGGCGGAGGCATTGGGGGCGGTGGGCTGGGCTGGGTTTGGCTCCCGCTGGGCTGGGTCTGGCTGGGCAGCCGCAGTCCCACTGGCCTCGGGGGAAGCATTGGCCGCTGACGCGCTGGCAGAGCTACGTTTTCTTGTTCTAGCGGCAGTGCGGCGTACCGGCATCTGCATCCTCCAGCCTAGAGATGTATGGGGTTGCGCTCAATCTTTGGCAGTCATGCCCATTGACTAATTCAATAGTTTTAATACGGCCTGACTGAGATTAATGTCATTCCCTCAACTTTATCACTGTTGATCCCCTGTGCTGGAATGGAGATCGATCCAATTGATTTGCATTTTTGATTGGGGTGATGGGGGAGCGGGGTGATCTCGTCGTGAGTCAGCTCGCTCATCGAAATGATGGGTTAACATCATGGGCCAAAACGCTCTGGAGGAGCTGGCTGCGCCAGGCCACATCGCCTTTGCGATCGCTCTGGATCTCCAGCAATCGAATGCCCTGGGTGGGCAGTGGGTTGAGCCGCGATCGCAGCTGCTCCCAGTCTAGAATCTGTTCGTAGGTCGCACCATAGGCTTGGCAGAGCGGGGCAAAGTCCACGCGCTGGGGGGCCGCAAAAAACTGTTCAAAGGGCGGGTCAAACCGGGCGATGGGTAGCAGCTCGAAGATGCCGCCGCCGTTGTTGTTGAGCAAAATAATCGTCAGATGTCCCTGCAATTGGGGGCTGAGCAGCCAGCCATTGGTGTCGTGGAGCAGAGCCAGGTCGCCAGTGACCATGACGCTGGGGCGGTTGCGGTGGGCGATGCCCAGGGCGGTGGAGAGGGTGCCATCGATGCCGTTGGCTCCGCGATTGACATAGGGCAGGATGGCGCGATCGCCCCTGCGCCAAAACCATTCCAAATCCCGCACCGGGGTGCTGTTGGCGATGAACAGGGGAGTTTTCTCCGGCAGGTGCTGGGAGAGCAGCCAGGGCAGTTTTGGCTCCCGCAGCGTTTCCAGCGGGGCCATGGCGCGGTCGATCGCGGCTTCGGCTTGGCGATCGAGGGCGAGCCAGCGTTTGCGGTAGTTGGAATCTGGCCGGGGGACTGGGCTCGAAACCTGGCGAGGAATCGAGCCTGAAAGCTGTGCCGCCAGGTGGCCCAGATCGCAGCGCAGGTGGCGGCTGGGGCCGTGGAGGGGATCGAAATTGCCGGGGCGATCGCTGACAATCCACTGCTCGCAACTCAGTTGTGCCAGCCACTGGCGCAGGACTTTGCTGGTGGGCAGTTCCCCCAGGCGCAGGACGGTGGTGGGGACCAGTCCGCTCGCGGCTGTGTGTGCGGCTAGCTGATCAGGATCTCGCTGCTCCGGGTCTCGCGGATTGAGTTCAGGAGCCTGGCGCAGAATTCCATCGTAATGGCAGATCAGCCCCGGTAGCTGGGCGGCAAAGTTGCGCAGGGGATTGAGGGCATCGCTGAGGATGGGCCAGCCGAGTCCCTCGGAGAGCTGGGAGATCGCCGCCACATAGCCCTCAACGTCCGGCGGTTGGCAAGGCCCCACCACGATCAGGCCCCGCTGCTGCTGTTGCCAGTGGGCGATGGGGGCAGGGCTGACCAGGACAGCGCGCCCTGGGGGCTGAGGTGGCGAAAAAATTAGCCAGATCGAATTGTGCCGCCAGGGCCTGAACCGCTGGATCCGCCAAGGGAG
>JAAUQQ010000169.1 GCA_012032745.1 Synechococcales cyanobacterium RM1_1_8 | reverse complement strand
CTCTAAAGAGTCTACTATCCTTGAAGTTTCAGTCCTTCAAAAAAGTCCACATTTTAACCGTCTAGAGTATAGCCTCAGAATTTCCGCCCTGCTGTACTAAGTCAACACCAGGGCGATCGCCCCCAACACCCCCCCAAAGCCCACGTAATACAGCGTCGGCACCAGCCCCGCCCGAATCAGACTGCCCTCGCGCCCGATCAGGCCCACCGTGGCCTCCGCAGCGACGATATTGGAAATGCAAATGATGTTGCCCGCTGAAGCGCCCACACATTGCAGGGCTAGCACCAGCGCCGTGGAGACGCCAATCTGGAGCGCCACGCCAAACTGAAACAGTGAAAACATCATGTTGCTGACCGTGACGCTCCCGGCAACAAAGGAGCCAATCGTACCGACAATGGGAGCAAACAGCGGCCAAGCCTGGCCCGTGAGCTGGGTCATGCTGTTGGCGAGGGTTAGAGGCATACTTTCCAATCCCGCTGTGTTGCTGCCGGAGTTAATGAACACCCGCGCCAGCAGGACCGCAGCGCCCAGGGCGATCGCCGTTTGCTGCAAGAGCGGCCCCGTTTCCCGCAGCACCTGGCCCAGGGCGCGCAAGGGCAACCGGTGGAGCCAAAAGGTCAGGGCGACGACGAGAACAAAAATCGTCGGTGGCAAATACAGTGGCTGGAGCGATGCGGTAATGCCCGTGCCAAAGATATCGCTCCAGCGCAGCGTCACCGCCTGGAGCCAGCCGCGAAAGGGCAAAAACGTTAGGCGGGATAGGACTAGGAAAAGACCCAGTAAAATGTAGGGCAGCCAGGCGATTTGGGGAGAGAGCGATCGCGGTTTAATCCACTCCATCCCGACTTCTGGCTCAGCTTTAGCGTCATTCCCAGCAATAGTTCCAGCCGATGGCTCCGCTGCCAAAACCCGCCCGGACCAAGCCCCAGGCCACTGGGCAGGCGGTGGAAAATCCCAGGGCTGGGGCGGCAGCAAAAAACCCGCCCGCGCCGCCGTTACCACCAGGGCCAGGCCAAAGAGCCCGCCCATCAGCGTGGGAAATTCTGGCCCCAGCAGCAGGGCCGTGAGGCTATAGGGCAGGGTCAGGGCCAGCCCGGCAAACAGGGCAAACTTCCAGGCGGCGAGTCCCTGCTTGAGGCGTTGCAGTCGGGAAAGCTGGCGATCGCCAAACCCCACCGTCAACACCCCCACCAGCAC
This sequence comes from Synechococcales cyanobacterium RM1_1_8, assembly GCA_012032745.1. Classification (GTDB taxonomy): domain Bacteria; phylum Cyanobacteriota; class Cyanobacteriia; order PCC-9006; family JAAUQQ01; genus JAAUQQ01. Next base: position 9,315 of record JAAUQQ010000169.1, on the reverse strand, counting down.
CAGGGCAAAAACGTGCCAATGACGCCATGGAACAGCCCCGCCCAGCGCCCAACCCAGACCAAAAACTCCGCCTGATCAATGCCCAGCTCCGCCAGTTGTGTCTGCACCGCTGGGACGCCCTGGAGCCCAGTGTCAATGCCGATCATGACTGGGGTGCCCACGGCCCCAAAAGTGGAGGGCGTGCTTTGGATAATCAGGGCCGAGATTACCGCCGCCATGGCCGGAAAGCCGATCGCCACCAGTAGGGGCACGGTAATCACCGCCGGGGTGCCAAAGCCCGATGCCCCTTCAATGAAGCTGCCAAACAGCCAAGCGATGATAATCACCTGGACTCGGCGATCGCGGGAAATACCCAGCAGGCTCTGGCGAATCGCCGTCAATGCTCCGGAAAGCTGCAAGGTCTTGAGCAGCAACACTGCGCCAAAGACAATGTAGAGAATCTCCGCCGTGGCGAAGAGCCCCTGAACGCTGGCGGCCATGGCCTCCAGAAACGGGACGCGCCAGATGAACAGGGCGATCGCCAGGGTCATCAGGTAGGCGATGGGCATGGCTTGGCTGGCGGAGCGCCGGGCCAGCACCAGCAAAATGAAGATCGTGGCAATGGGGAGCAGGGCGATGAGGGAATAGAAAGAATTGCTCATGGGCCTTGCTCTATGAAGTGAGTGGGAGAGGGGGCCGGGGCTGAACCTAGACCCCGACCGTCAATACCTTCCCATTAAACCGGGTCGGGGCTGGCCTGGCTGTTCACCCTGATCAGCCAGGCCACAAGTGGGCTTGGTACATCGGGTGCAGCCTGACGGTTTGGGGCAGACGGTTTGAGGTGGGCGATCGCAGTAGGCTAAGAGGATGTTTGAGACTTCGCCAAAGCCAGCGTATCCTATACCCAACAGGCTAGACTGTGCCCGCTTTTTTAAGCAAAAGTACGGGCTATTAGCACCATGAGCTATAGCCAAAGCTATTCTCAAACATCCTCTAAGGTCGATCCTGAGCGCCAACGCATCCGCCATGACGACGAAAACTCGCCCCGTCCGCCAAGTCGCCGAAAACGAGGACTATCCCCTCACTCCCGTCCCCTTGAACAAGCGGCGCAGCCTGGGCACACATAGCTCTGATTTTCACGGCTATTATGACCATCTCGGCTAATCTCTTCCGAATGACATCATGGGCAGTGAATTACTTCGTGAGTCATCACATTAATGCTTGGGCTCGGCTTGTATCTAGTTTGCTTTATCTTCCTCAAGTGTCAACTCTCTATCCCTCGCCCAAGAGGACTACCCCCGCTGGCCTTCCCAATGCCAGAGAGGATCTGCTCCGTTGCTTCCGTTAAAGGCAATAGCAAGCTGGCTGCTACAGGAATCAGGCATCGAAGTCCCTCTCCCTTGATGGGAGAGGGATTTAGGGTGAGGATGGCTAAACTTACGCCCCAGTCTACTAGAGGTCGCGGTTTTGAGACAAATGATGTTCCTAATGGCTCTGTTGTATGGCGTGCAAGCCTGTAGTAGCAACCCTGGATTGGCGATGTTGCCGATCGCCCATTTCCTCAAGACAGATCTCGGTTTTTCCGCGACAGAGGTGGCAGGTTTCCAGGCGATCGCGTTTTTGCCCTGGTTCCTGAAGCCGCTGTTTGGCTTGGTGATCGATAGCTTTTCGCTGTGGGGGTTCCGGTCTAAGAGCTATTTGCTGGTTTGTTATTCCTGGGTCATGTTTGGGTTTTTGGGGTTTAGCCAGCTCACGGACTATTCCTATGGGCTGTTGTTGGGGGGCGTGGTTTCGATTTCATTGGCGATCGCGTTCTCCGATGTTGTGGCGGATAAGCTGATGATCACCGAAGGAAAAGCTGCTGATACTACGGCTCAGTTGCAGGGCGCACAGTGGGTTGGGCTGGGGGTGAGCGGGGCAGCAATGTTGCTGCTGGGAGGCTGGTTGACGGAGCGGGTGTCCTTGTCGGTTGTATTTGGCTTAAGTGCGATTGCCCCGGCGTTGGGCATTTTGGGGGTGTGGAGGCTGTTGGTAGAGCCGCGCCAGCAGGTTGGGGGGGCGCTCGGCAATGTTGGCAGGACGGTGGGTCGCACCTGGAAACTGCTGCGGCAGCGGCGGTTTCTGGGGGTGATGTTGTTGATTGTGCTGCTGGGGTTTTGCCCGATTCCGCCGACCTATTTTTATCAGCGAGATACGTTGCAGTTTAGTAATGAGTTTATTGGACGGTTAAGTGCGTTCAGTTTACTGGGGACGGGGCTTGGGGCATTGGTTTTTGGGCGGCTAGCGAGCTGGATTGCGCCTCGAAATTTTGTCTATGGCGTCATTGGGTTGAATGCGATCGCGACGGCGAGTTTGGCGCTGATGCGGGGGACTGGGAGTGCGATCGCCATTGCGATTTTTATGGGAATCAGCGGCATTTGGGCAACGTTACTCATCTTTGAGCTGATTATTCAAGCTTGCCCTGAAGGAGCGGAGGGAACGGTCTACGCATTGGCTGTGGCGCTGTCCAATTTTGCGGTTTCTTTGGGATTGGTATTCGGAAGTTGGTTGTACGATGGTGGAATTAGTTTTTCAACTCTTGCGCTGATTGGAGCAGGTGCAACGTTGGCTTGTCTGACAGTTTCTCCTTTTCTAAAAGAAGAGATGGGTGCCTAATACATGGGTCAACTTCTGCTTTTTGAGGGGGGAGTAAATTTTAGTTTTTCCTCTATGGTTTTAAGAAATATGCTAAGCATAAAATGGCCATTGGCATCTTTCCAGGGCTTCCAGATGATGCACATTTTGAGGGCATTCCAGATTCCGAGGAGTCGGTGACCGTTGTGCCAGTGGGCATTGGCGATCGCGCCGGTGCGATCGCTTCAACTTGCCGATAGCCAAATTTTTGGCTAATCTGCTGGGCTTCTATGGCATGATCTAAAGCCTCTTGATAGCATTTGAGCTTACCTAAGCACCCACTCAAGGCTGCTTTTCCATGGGCAATGACGCGAAGATCACCAATAGAATTTGCATAGGAAAGGGCTTGTTCAAGGTAGCTCAAAGCACTTTCTGGCTTGTCCAGATGGAAGCAGCACAATACACCCATGCTGTTCAAGATGGCGTGTAAGTTTATTTTATTGTCAGATTTTCTTGCTAACTCAAGGCTCTCTTGAAAATAAGCTAATGCTTTGTCGTATTGATTCACTATTATGTAGTAGTGGCCAAGATTTTGACAGACCTCTGCCAGATAGTCGGTGCTCCCAGAATCTCGACACATTTTTTCCTCTTTTTTGAGGTAACTTAAGGCAGTCTCGTACTTCCCCCAGTGCGAGTATAGGTTGGCGACGTTCATGGATAATTTCGTATTTGAGAGAGTGTCCTTGACTAGCATGACTGAGCCTCAATGATTGCTTTAGCAAAGTTTCAGCTTTGTAATATTGCAGATTGATGATTTCCAGACAAGCCATGCTACATAGTGATTGTATTTGCTCATAAATGTTTCTAGTGCGATGAGACAATATGAGTTTTTTTTGATAAAAATCATTCGAAAGTCTACAGTTTCCTTGGGCTCTATAGGCATCCCCCAAATAGCCCAAGCCTCTGAGAATAAGACACTGATCCTTTAAGGAATTCCCTTTTTCTAAAAGCTCTATGCCATAGCCAATTGCCTGTGAAGTTTTTCCTGCAACTCTATGGGAAGCTGCCAATCCACATAAAAAAATGCAGTTTATTTCTATGGGAAGCTTATTAGGTAAACAGCTATAGCAGTTAATTAAAGTTTGGTGATGACCCCAAATCGATAACTGCTCGTGCAGTGGCTGTTGTTGCGGCTTAATGGGAATCTGCAAAATCTGCCAAGCCATGTCCCAGGCTTCGACTTCGCAGCAATGGTGAAATGCTTCTAAATAGCCCCGCACCTGTTCAAGCCCAGCAGCATCAGTACTAGATGATAGTCCAATAGCCAAGACTCCACTGCTGCATAGTGGGCCAGTTGCCAATGGGAGAGCTGTTGAGGTTGAGCATGGAGTGTTGCTAATGCTAGCGTGATAGCTTCTGAAAGCTCTCCTGGAGAATCTAGGTTTAGCTCAAGTTTCTTTGCGCTAAGATCAATAGTTATTAAGTCTTGAATTTAATGGCTCATCGATTCAATTATGCTGCTACTTTGACTGTGATGTTTATTTTTTAGTTAAAAACGAAAAAACGGTTTCTAAAGATTTTCTCAGCATAAAACGTCCATCTGCACTGGCCCAAGGAGGATGTATCCATAGCGCCTTGAGGATAGTCAGGATTGCTTTAACAGGATGTCCATAAAACCAATAGGCGTTGGCCAAGCCTGCTGTGGAAAAGCCTTCCCTTGGCTTTTGGCCTAGAGACCTAAAAATATTGATAGATTTTTTGATGTTTGAAAATACCATCGTTTGATCGGGATGTTTTGATCTGGCATGGCAATAGGATAAACTGGTTAGATAAGTTGCTTCGAATCCAGCATTGCCTGATTTGATAGATAATTGCAACAAAGACTGAAATAGTTCCATGGCTTTCTCATATTGGCCAAGGCGTGCATGAATGGCGGCGATACCATTTAAATTATGTTCTTTTCCCAATGAGTCGCTACGATTTTTGCTGATTAAAAGCGCATCTTCAAGATAGCTCAGCCCAGCCTGGTATTGCCCAGAATTGCTAGCATTCATGCCTAGATTGCTGATCGCGGCCCATTCTTGGTGAACTAGCTTGAACTCCTGGGCGATCACGAGCTGGTTCAGAAGATATTTCTCGGCTAGGGCTGCCTGACCCATATCTGCATAGACAGCCCCTAGGCAACCTACTGCTCTTGCTTTGAGCCTCACATCGGATAAATTTTGGCTATGTTCGTAGCTACTTTTCGCCCAGCTCAAAGACTCCTTCAATTTTCCCCAATTTCCCATCAGCTGAGCGAGCTCCAGCTCAGCTTTCGCAAGAGAGGTGAAGTCTCCCATGGCTCTTGCCAAAGCTAGGCGGCGTAACAGTAGTTGCTGAGCCTGTCTATAATCAGCAGCTAACGTTTTGCAATCACCTAGGCCGCCTAGGGCATCTCCATAGAGATCAGCCTGCTCTTTCGCCTGACTGAGTTCATTACTAATGATTTGATTATAGTAAGTTTCTGCTGTTTTGAAGTCACCAAAGGTCCGCAGGCAGTCACCGATTTTGAGCGCAAGGAAGAGCTGATTGAGCAGACTGACATGGCCGAGCAGCTTCAGTCCTGCCTCTCTCACTTCGTTGAGATAACCTTGGGTGTATAGGCGATCGCAAATGCTTAACTGTCCATCGCCCAAGGGAATTGGCTCCATGAACAACAGTTCCGCTCTTTGCCAATCCTCTAACTCAACTAGATGTTGGATGGCTTCTAAATATCCCCGCATCTGCTCAAGTCCAGTCGAATCAGCCTTCGGGTGATAATCCAGCAGCCAAGACTCCACCGCCGCATAGTGGGCCAACTGCCAATGGGACAATCGCTGCGGTTGGACATAGAGTGTCTCTAGATCTAGACCTGCAACCGCAGAAAGACCGCCCGGCTCGTCTAGATTTAAGTCAAACGTAGTAGCAATTAAATCCTGTTCCAGCAGTTCCATCACCCTCACCCCTTCTCCCGATACTTGACCTTGCTGTCAAGCGGTTCATCCTCTGGCAAAACCTCAGTCTACTCCCGAGAAATCTCGCTCTCAATTCGCTTCAGATGATCCCTTGCCACACTGCGAACTAAATTATGCAGCTTCAAAACCCGATGTTCCTCAGAACAGGGCTCCTGCTGATATTCCACTAAATACCGCTGCACTAACAGTTCTATCCCTTGGGCTGTTTGCTCTGTAGACCAACCCAAACGAATCACCGATCGCGCCCAAAAGCGGGGCGGCACCGGACGGTTAAAAACTGACCCGTGGCACAACAGAATGTAGGTGCTTGGGGATGCCTCCGCCAATCGCTTCAGCGTCAGCTCAATGCGATCCTTGACTTTCTCCCGCAGTTTTTTGCTGTAGCGATGTAGCCGATGCTCCCGCCCGGCTTGAGAAATGTCTTCCCGCTGGGCCGTTTTCTCAATTTCAATGATTTCTTTGCCGTATTTCTCCCAATAGGCGATGACGTTGCCAGAAAAGGGCTCCGCGAGAATCTCGCAGGCAATAATCTGGAGGGCGAGGGGATGGCCTTCATAGGCCGCACCGATGCGTTCCAAGGCTGGGCGTCCGAGGGCTTCGGGCTGTACATCCAGGCCCCTGCCTTGGAAGAGCCCTAGTCGTTGGTGGTGGCTGAGGCCGGTGATGGTTTGGCAGCGGCAGCGATCGCCCTTGTCGCGATCCCACAGGAGGCGATCGCGAAAGTAATTGGGCAAGTCCTGGGAGCTAATGATCAAACGCGGCGCGAACTCCGGAACATCCAAACAACGCTGAAAAAAAGCGTCCCAAGCCGGGTCAATACATTCGTTCCATCCCATAACCTCATTGCCCTGGAGGCAGTATTCGAAAGAATGAAGTTGGATCGTGATTGGGCGATCGACCAGCGCTGCCATCAGGCGATTGAGTAATTTGTTGGCATCTCGGAGGTCTTCGCTGGGAACGTCAATCTGCCAAGAGCGTAGACAAGCGGTTGCAAACTGGGAAAGCTCTAGCCCTTCATCGGGAGCGACGACCCAGCATAGCTCCTCTCTGGCTTTGCCTTCGTTCAGTTGTGCTGCCAAGCAGCAACTGATGGCGGTTTTGCCAATGCCCGTTAAGCCCGTCAGCAGCAGGATGCGGCAATCTGCCTGCAAGTCTGCCAGCAGCAGCTCCGTCGTATCGGTTCTGGCGATATAGCCCTGCTGCGCGGCATCCAATTCTTGCTGCTGTCGCTGAAGTTCTTTTGAACTCTCAACTTCAACCAGATCGCGCCAGTTGAGCTGGAGCACTTCGCAAGTGGCTTTGACCAATGGCGCGGACACGGGTTTGCCGCTAAGGAAGCGCTGCCAGGTGGGCAAGGAAAAGGCGTAGAGGGGTCCTCCTTCGGCGTCTTCTTGGGGCCACTGGCTATTGGGCTCTAGAATTTCACTGATCTGCGTTAACAGGGCGGGGCTAGAGCGAGTGTATTTGCGGTTTTTCAGGGCTTGGAGAATGAGCGATCGCCCATGTTCGGACAGCTGCATGTTGCCTATATCACGTATTAGGGAATTGGGTCAAGTGTCACTTCAGGTGCTGATTTTGAGTGGTGAATCAAAATTAGGTCTGTGAGGTGGGGCTGGCAGGCTCTGGCGCATGGGGTGTAATTTAGATGACATGGCATATCCTAGCATTCGTGGGGATCTAAAAAAAGTGAAAAAAGTTCCATAACTTTGCTTTTTTCCCGCGATTTCGGTTTGGGATCATCACGCAAGAACGCCCCCTTCTTGTGCTCCTTTCTGTGCAGATATTTGGTTTTTCCTGTATCTGTATTCAGGTTTCTTCTTAGATAAAATACTTTGCTGACAAGCAGTGGCTTTTGATCTGTGGAATAGTTCGACTTGGCTGTTCCCGTGGTAGAAAGTCATGAGATTGTGCTCTGGTTATGACGAATATTGTGATTTCTTTGCCTTATTTTGATGATTAAGAGCTGTTTGTTTGTCGCAAGGTTTGGGCAGAATTGTTGAGTATCAAAGTTCGATAAAAACCAAGAAAATCCGAAATCGAAAAAAATCGTTTTGTTTGTTTTGTTAGAACACCTTGAGCTTCTAGCCTTCAAAAAAATGAAACGTTTCAATTTCTTTCTGGTTTCTTGCTTTGGTCTTTCAATGAGCCTTTCGGGGTTGAGCGAAGCTGTCATGGCAGCGGGGTTCGATCCTGAAACCATTCCTGGTACTGGAGAAGAAGTGATTGTTGATCGATCCTGCGTCTCTGGTGCTGCTTTGGATAAAGCTGGCAAGCCAACTGCTGCTGCTGTTCATGCTTGTAAGCGCCGAATTCGTACGTTTGACTGGGCCTATTGGACCCAGCCTGAGGTTGCGGATGGAGGAGTTTGCCGTGAACGGGATGGCAGTATTGTTTGCCTTGCGCCTGAATCAAAGGACTATTTGCGTTGGTAAGGTCTTGCCAATGTCTTGATGTCTGTTTTACTACCTCTATTCGTTCAAATCATCATGTTTAAATCTGCTAAGTCTTTAGGCTTTGTGACTGTGCTTACTTTTGCTGCTTTGACTTGTTTGGCTGGTGAGGCTAAAGCTGAGACTTTTACAATTGGCGGGAAGTCCTTGAACACCAATAATGGCTTTCGCCGGATTGATGGCCAGCCGCGATTGTCTATCTATACGCAAACGGTAGGTGACCCAGATCAGGATTTTCAGCGCTTGCCGGGTAATAAAGGGGGTGTACTACTCAAGCATAAATCAACAGGAAAATGCTTGAATGCTCACTATCTTGCAAATGGTCGAGAAATCAACGTTTGGAATTGCGATGCCAATGATCCAGATCAGAACTGGAACGTGAATTCGCTGGGTGGAAATGTTGTTCAAATTAAACGTGCTGGTACAAATCTCTGTATTGATACTCCGACGCGTAATGATGTTGGTGTTGTGCATCTCTGGGCCTGCGATTCGAATAATACTAACCAGCGTTGGCAGAGCAATGTTGTTAGTCCCCCTTCACTTAAGCCTCCGTTATTAAGCCAGCAAAATCCGGCATATTTCAACGCACGATTAGGCTTCTATGGGCGTGCAGGAAATATTTTCGCAGCCTCCCGATTTGGCTCTAGATTTGTAGATAACGGTGGTCTAACTGATGGCAATTGTACCTGGTATGCACATGGCCGTGTTAAAGAGCTGGGAGGAAATGTTGCTGCCTTGAATTCAATGCGGAGTAATGCCAATCGGTGGCATACACAACTCTCTAATGGTTCCAGGATTTTGAATCGTGGTGAAACGCCTCAGTTTGGGGATATTGCTCAATGGGGTTCTAATCATGTAGCAGTAGTTGAACGTGTGTATACCGAGAATGGCGTATTGATGCTAACCATCTCAGAATCTCATTACCCAGTTCCAGATAAGGGGATCCGGTCTAGATTGCATCAAGTCAAGAATATTCGAGCAGATAGTCCAACTCGTTTCATTCGAGTCCCTGGCATTTGAATTGATAATTCATGGCTGAAGTAGACGGTTGATTGGATGGCCGCGATCGCTCTCCTCCGGGTTTGGAGCGATCGCCCCCTTCCTAGGCGATCGCTCCTTCCCCTAACTCAACCCTCCCAACTCACAGCTTCCCATGCCACCCCAATCCACCCAACAAAAACTCAAGCAACGCCTCATTTCCCTCGAAACCGCCCTCACCGAACTGATCGACCCCAACCAAACCCTCACCCTCACCCTCCTCGACGAACCCCTCACCAAAG
>JAAUQQ010000168.1 GCA_012032745.1 Synechococcales cyanobacterium RM1_1_8 | reverse complement strand
CTTCGTCAGTTTGTTGAGCAACTCTTTGACCTCGGCGAGGTCCTTCTCTAGTTCACTCACCCGCGCTTTGAGCCGTTCTGTCTCCTCGTACTGCTCACAATATTTCTCATACCAATACCTCGCCCCCCTTGGCGGGGTCGAAGGCTTCGGGCGCTGAACGACTTTGGGCGCTGTCTTTCATGGCTTCTACATTACCGCGCTCAACACTGGTGTCAATAGCGCCGCACTATTGCTGTGACTAATTACCCACGTTTTTCTCTGGCTCAGCCTCAGTCCAGAACGGCTTTCCGAGCAGGCATGTCAAATTCTACAGAACCGGGAAAACTCAATTTCCCTGAGCAAGGTCAGCATTTGGGAAATACAAATCAAGCAGCAGCTTGGTAAAGTATCTCTCGCACTTCCACTATCAACTCTAGTCGCTGATGAAAGACAAACCAACCAACTACAACTGCTATCGATTGAAACGCATCATATTTACGGTCTGAGTGCATTAGAATAGCACCACCGAGATCCATTTGATCGGCTTATTATTTCTCAAGCCCGCCAGGAAGAAATGACTCTAGTCAGTGCCGATCAAATCTTCTCTCAGTATCCTGTTCAGCTCATTTGGTAATCAAACCTCATCCGGATCAACGCCTAATTCCCGCAGCTTCGCCGCGAGTCGTTCTTGCTGCTGCTGGGCGCGATCGCGCTCCTGCTCTGCCTGCCGAGCCAGCGCTTCTGTCTGCTGCTGTCGTTGCTCTGCCTGCCGAGCCAGCTCTCCGGCGTTGAGATAAGGTTGCCCCTGCTCATCAAACCAACTCAGCCCCTCTTGGGCAATCCCGCCAAAACTCAGCTCCCGCCGCCCCAGGCCCAGACCAATCTCCGGCATCCAAAACGGCTCACCTGCTTGTAACTGATAATCTCCACCCATGAGCTTGTAAATCTCAAAAGGTTCATGCCCGTCCCTACGCCCATATTCGGGGTTATAAATCACGTAATACAACACACCAAGCTGACGATAGATCTCGCGCTTGCGCTCATACTCTCCCCCCGGCGTCTGCGAGACCATCTCCAGGGTCAGAATTGGCGGAACACCATTCTCCTCCCAGGTCACATAACTCAGACGAGATTTTCCTTGTTTCTTGCGTTCAACCCCCAGGCTGAGGAAAGCATCGGGAACTATGGGAATCCTCGGATTTGAGCCAGTGGTGTGATACAGCCCCATATCAACGGCAAAAAACCAGTCCTGACGCTCAGCCCAAATTTGCTGAAGCAAAAATAATAAATAGTTGGGCAGCAGATTCTGGTCTTCGTTATCCACAGGGGTGTCGTCCGAGCAGGGCAGCTCAGCGCTGGAGGGTAGCCGGAGTTTGGGGTCAACCTGAAGCATGGTCTCTAGGACTCCGCAGAGCGAATGGCTCTATTCTAAACCATGCCAAATTTCGGGGCGGCCAATCTGGCATCGCCCATGCGGTCACGTGTTGGCTCAGAGGTCGTTGGGGTCAAAACCCAGCGATCGCAGCTTTGCCGCTAAGCGTGCCTTGTCCTGTTCTACCTGCTGCCGAATCTCCTGCTCCTGTTGTTGAGCTTGCTCCGCTTGCTGCCGAGCTTGTTCCGCTTGCTGCCGAGCTTGTTCCATTTGCGCTTGCTGCTGCTGACTTTGAACTAGGAGTTCGCCTTCATCCCAGTAGGGCGTTGCTTGTTGATCGAACCACCGTAACCCTTCTTGGGCAAATCCTCCCAATACGAACTCCCGCCGACCGATTCCTAGCCCTACTTCCGACATCCAAAAAGGCTCACCGAGCTGCAATTGATAGGTGTCATTCACTAACTGGTAAACCTCAAAGGGCTGGTGGCGATCGCGCTGCCAATATTTGGGATTGTAGATAACGTAATAGAGCACCCCCAGCTTGCGGTAAATCTCCAATTTTTTGTCATACTCGCCACCCGGTGTCTGGGACACCATCTCGATCACGAGAATTGGGGGAGTTTCATTTTCCTCCCACATCACATAGCTGAGCCGAGACTCGCCATTTTTCTTGCGATCGACCCCAATGCTCAAAAACGCATCCGGCACCACGGGGACTCTGGGATTGGCTCCAGTGGTGTGATAGACGGCCATGTCCACGGCGAAAAACCAGTCCTGGCGATCGGCCCAGATACGCTGTAGTAAGAACAGTAGATAGTTGGGCAGGAGGTTCTGGTCTTCGTTGTCCACAGGGGTGTCGTCCGAGCAGGGCAGCTCAGCGCTGGAGGGTAGCCGGAGTTTGGGGTCAACCTGAAGCATGGCTTGTAGGACTCCGCAGGGTGAGTTTTTCCATTTTAGGCCGGGTCGTGGATATGTTGCCGAGCTCCGGTTTAGAGGTTGTCGGGGTCGAAGCCTAGCGATCGCAGCTTTGCCGCCAAGCGCTCCTTTTCCTGCTCTGCCTGCCGTTGCCGCTGCTCTGCCTGCCGAGCCAGCTCTTCTGAACCCAGATAATAGCTGCCAGTCTCTGTGAACCAGCTCAAGCCTTCCTGGCCAATGCCGCCGAAGGACAACATCCGCCGGCCGATGCCCAGACCCGCCTCCGGCATCCAAACAGGTTCACCGGCCTGACGTTGATAGACACCGTTGAGCAACTTATAAACCTCAAACGGCTCGTGCTGATCTCGTTTGGCATGTTTGGGATTGTAGATAACGTAATAGAGCACCCCCAGCTTGCGGTAAATCTCCAATTTTTTGTCATACTCACCACCTGGTGTCTGGGACACCATCTCGATCACGAGAATTGGGGGAGTTTCATTTTCCTCCCACATCACATAGCTCAGGCGAGATTCGCCGTTCTTCTTGCGCTCCACCCCAAGGCTCAAAAACGCATCCGGCACGACAGGAACCCGTGGGTTTGCTCCGGTGGTGTGATAAATCGCCATGTCCACCGCAAAAAACCAGTCTTGCCGCTCGGCCCAGATGCGCTGCAACAAAAACAGCAAATAGTTGGGCAGGAGATTCTGGTCTTCATTGTCCACGGGAGTATCGTCCGAGCAAGGCAGCTCAGCGCTGGAGGGTAGCCGGAGGAGTTGGGGGTCAACCTGAAGCATGGGGTTTGGGACTCCGCAGGGCGAGTTGCTCTATTTTAGGCCGGGTTTCATCTGTGGTGTCGAGTATCGGTTCAGAGGTCGTCGGGGTCGAGGCCGAGCGATCGCAGCTTCGCCGCCAAACGCGCCTTAGTAGATAATAGGCAAGCCTGCGTTTGTGATTGCACCCCGCCCATGCTTCCCCGCCGCTACCAACTGCTCAAAACCGTCCTAGATAAACGCCAGCCAGATCTGACGGTGATGATGGAAAACGTCCACAAATCCCACAATCTCTCGGCGATTTTGCGCACCTGCGATGCGGTGGGCGTCTTGGAAGCCCATGCCGTCAGCCAGCGGGGGGAGGTCAAGACCTACAACAAAACCGCCCAGGGCAGTCAGAAATGGGTGGAGTTGCAGGTACATGAAAGCACCGATGGTGCGACCGCCCACCTCCACAGCCAGGGCTTTCAGGTCTATGCGGCCCACCTCTCGGAGCAGGCTGTGGACTATCGGGAGATTGACTTTACCCAGCCCAGTGCGGTGCTGTTGGGGGCGGAGAAATGGGGGGTGAGCGATCGCGCAGCGGAATTGTGCGATCGCCACATCATCGTCCCCATGGTGGGCATGGTGGAGTCCCTGAATGTTTCGGTGGCCAGCGCGGTGATTTTGTTTGAAGCCCAGCGCCAGCGCCTCGCAGCAGGGATGTATGACCAACCTCGCATCCCAGCGGTGGATTACCAGCGAATCTTGTTTGAATGGGCCTATCCCGAACTGGCGCGGCGCTATCGGAAGAAGCAGGAGGCCTATCCGGCGCTGGATGAAGCAGGGCAGTTGTTGAGCCGAGGCAGTCTTTGAGCTGAAACAGCTTGTGAACTCAAACGGCCCGTGGCAGCGGCCATGCACTGATGATGCTGACTAAAGTAATCCCCACCTGAACCGTGGCGAAGAAGTCATCGGGGCGGTTGGCCAAGTTGAGGGCGGCCTGGGCGCGGCGATCGCCCAGGCGGGCTGCCTCTTCTAGGCGAACTTTTCGGGCCGAAACCACTGCCAGCTCGGACATGGCAAACAGGCCATTGGCGATGATTAAGGCCAAAACGATCAAAATGTTGGTGAGCATGGCGGGGGCAACGGGGCGATCGCCAGGAACGGTTTAGGGATGGGCCAGGGGTGAATCAGAGATGGGCCATTAAAGGCAAGCCAGGCACTAGCATAGGTGAAGATCCTTACCCTTCCAGCTCACCCCCGCACCCAGCCCATGCCGATGGCCACCTCCCAATCCCGCCGCCCCGCCCGCCGGAGCTGGTGGAGCCACCAGTTCATCCAAGCCCTAGAGAGCTTCACAGAGCCCAATCGCCTCCAGCGGGGCCGCTCCTACTCCAGCGACTATCGCCTCAAATCCTTTGAAATCAAGGGCAGCCTGGTGCTGGCCACCGTGCGGGGCAGCATCAACCCCTACTTCAACGTCCACAAAGAGCCCACCTACATCACCACCCTAGAGTTTCAGCCCATCAGCCGAGCCCAGTGGGCAGCGGCGATCGCCCAGATCGGCACCCATGCTGGCCTGATCTCCCGGCTGATGATGAATGAAATCCCCGACAACATTGAGGACAGCTTCAGACCGCTGGGCTTGGGCCTGTTGCCCCAGGGCAGCAATGATTGCAAAACGAGCTGTAGCTGCCCCGACCACAGCAACCCCTGCAAGCACATCGCCGGTCTCTATTACCGCGTGGCTCAGGAACTCGACACAGACCCATTTTTGCTGTTCGAGCTGCGAGGCCTCTCCCGAGATGCACTGAAGCAGGAACTGGCCAAGTCTCCCCTGGGGGTGGCGCTCTGTGGCGAATTGAACGAGAAAATGGCCCCTGCGCCCCCTGTGGCGGCCCTGTACTGTCGTCCCGAAACCACCGCTGCGCCCCTCGATCTCAGCCCCGAAGAATTTTGGCAGGGCAGCCTCGCTGTGGCTCCAACCGTATCTCCAGCCATGGCCAACCGTTCCACTGCGGTGCGGCAGGAGGACTTTGGGGTGGCGGCGATCGCCATCAAAAAGCAGGGCGACTATCCCCCATTTTGGCAGCGCGATAACTCATTCATTGAGGCAATGGAGGAGTTCTATCGGCGAGTGCGCCATAAAAACAAAGATATCCTGGAATAGAATGGCCGCGAATGGCTGTGAATCGCCATCGAATCGCTGAGGCGCTGGGTTATGACTGTTGCGATCGCAAAATGGACCGTCGAGGAATATCACCGGCTCATCGCCACCGGCATCCTCGACGATCGCCAAGTTGAACTATTGAGAGGAGAATTGGCAGAGATGTCGCCAGAAGGTGAAATTCATTGCAATTCTCAATTCCTAGACTGACTTTCCCCTCAAACGCCCCGTTCCAGGGCAGGCTCCGGCGATCAACACCCAACAGAGGAACGCTGACACCTACTCGTTGATACCTACTCACCGTAGGAGCAAGACCCACGGGCAAGACCCACGGGCAAGACTGCCATCGCAAATGGGGGCTCGCACCGCGCAATCCGTATAGCAAGGATAAAAACTCTCTTCTATGATGAAGTGACATCCATTCCTCTCAGACTCCCAGTCTTCCCCATGGTCATCGCCGCTCCGCCCCTCAGCCCCAGCCTCCAAACCTGGACCTGGCAAGGACACCAAATCCAGTACAGCAGCCAGGGGCCAACCGACGGCCAGCCCCTGATCCTGGTCCATGGTTTCGGCGCTTCCATCGGCCATTGGAAACACAACATGCCCGCCTGGGCCACAGCGGGCTACCAAGTCTTTGCCCTCGACCTGCTCGGCTTTGGCGGCTCGGACAAGCCCATCCAGGACTACAGCCTGGCGCTGTGGGAGTCGCTGCTGGCTGACTTTTGCCAGGAATTTGTCCAGCGCCCCGCCATCTTCATCGGCAATTCCATCGGGGCCTTGCTCAGCCTGATGATGGCTGCCAACCACCCCGAACTGACGCGGGGAACTGTGCTGCTCAACTG
Organism: Synechococcales cyanobacterium RM1_1_8; assembly: GCA_012032745.1. Lineage (GTDB taxonomy): Bacteria > Cyanobacteriota > Cyanobacteriia > PCC-9006 > JAAUQQ01 > JAAUQQ01. The sequence goes on along the minus strand of JAAUQQ010000168.1, from coordinate 4,504 downwards.
TGCCGGGGGCCTCAGCCATCGCGCCGATGAGCTGCCGCCCCTGCTGCGTCCAATCATGGGAACGTTTAACGCCCTGGTGAATTCCGACCAGCTCGGTGGCTTGATGTTTAACCTTGTGCGCCGCAAGCCCCAAATTCGCCGCGCCCTCAGCCAGGTCTACCGCCGCAAGGCATCGGTCACGGATGAACTGGTGGACATGCTCCATGGGCCATCCTGCCACCCCAATGCCCAAAAGGTGTTCGCCGCCATTCTCACCGCCGATCCCGGTCCCAGCATTGACGAACTGCTGCCCCGAATTAATCAGCCTATGTTGGTGCTGTGGGGAGAGGCGGATCCCTGGACGCCGGTGCAGGGGGCTAAGCTGTTCCAAGACCGGGCCGCGCTGCCGGGCAATGGCTTCATTTCCATTCCCGATACGGGCCACTGTCCCCACGATGAGCGGCCAGAGATCGTCAATCCGCTGGTGCTGAATTGGCTGGCGAGTTTGGCTGGATGAGTAGCCCCAGTCCTAGCCCCAGTAATACCTGTCTCTATTGCCAGGGCCAGCTCCAGCCCTTCGCTCGGTTCAGCAGCGATCGCATCGTCGATGTTGCACTCACACCACAGCTCAAAGCCGCTCTGCCCGAGTTGCACTATGGGCGCTGCGATCGCTGCGACTCCCTGATCGCCACCGATATTCGCCTGGACGCCAACTTTGACCTGCTGCTGCTCTACCAACAGCTTTCGCCGGACTACTGGAGCGGGTTGGGAACGGGCCATGGCGATCGCTTCTTCGCCTTTCTCGAACAACAGCTCAATCCACAAAAGTTGCCTTTGCACCTATGTGATGTCGGCTGCGGTGACGGCAGTTTTCTGCGGGGCTTGGGCAACTACTGGCACAAGACCGGCATCGAACCGGGAGAGCCCGCAGCGGCCATGGCTGTTTTCGCTGAGCTGGCGATCGCCCCACGAGTCGCTTCAGCAACTGAATCAGAAGACGCTCCTGGAGAAGTCCCCGCCCCGCCCCCCACCTGGATTCAAGGCACCCTCGCCACCGCCAATCTGCCCCCCCAATCCTTCGATGTGATTACCTACATCGACGTCACCGAACACCTCAGCGATCCCCTCGCAGAACTGCGCCAGGCCCGCCAATGCCTCAAACCAGGGGGCAAGCTCCTCCTCTACACCGGCAATGCCCAGAGCCCCTTCGCCCATCTCGCCGGAGCCAACTGGGCCTACCTGCGCTGCGCGGCCACGTGGCCGTCGCCTCCCAGCAGGCGCTAGTTCAAGCATTGGAACAAACCGGTTTCGCAGCGATCCAAACCTGGTCCCAGCAACATCCCTCCTCGCCTGGCCTGGGCAAGTGGCTCTTTGAATACCTCGGCAGCCGACTACGGCGGCACTGGGCCGTGCCCCTCTATCGCGACCACATGCTGATCATCGCCCAGCGTCCTGGGGACGAAGCACTGGGCACTGGGCGCTGAAGTCATTAGAACAGAAGGCGGAGTGCTGGGTACTGAGAAGTTGAACACGGGTGCTTGAAACGCTTGCTCCATCGCCATCGATCGATCTCGTCAATAGATGAATGAATATTACGGCTCAGTGCTTATACGTACGGATGTGGAGATTGCCTCCTACAATTTGAGCCATTGAGCTGAGTAGGGGACAACATGGCACGTTTGAGCTGGATCTTGGGAGTGAGCTTATTGGGTGCGGCCTTGGCCGATCCAGCGCTGGCTCAAAGTATCGTGCCCGATGGAACCCTGGGGCCGGAGCAATCTCTGCTGCATACTGGGATGCTCGGCAGCATTGAGATTGAACAGATTGAGGGGGGAGCCACACGCGGGCCGAACTTGTTCCACAGTTTTGAAGCCTTCGGGGTAGAAGCTGGAAAAGCCGTTTATTTCGCCAATCCGATGGGAATTGGGCGAATTTTTGGGCGGGTGACGGGGAGCGCAGCATCGCGAATTGATGGCACATTGGGAGTGTTGGGCCAAGCCGACTTGTTTTTGCTCAATCCCAATGGGGTGCTGTTTGGTCCGGGAGCGCGATTGGATTTATCTGGGTCATTTTTGGCCAGCACAGCAGAATCATTTGAATTTGGTGGGGGTTTGCAATTCAATGCCGTGAATCCCCAGCCTGCACCGCTGCTGAACATTGCGCTGAGGCCAGGGCTACAGCATGGCTTGGGTGATGTTGTGAATGAAGGTGAACTTCGGGTCTCCACGGGCGAGTCCCTGACTCTGATTGGAAACACGGCTAGAAACCAGGGCCTCTTGGCAGCGCCAGGAGGAAACATCGCGCTCCTAGGCAATCTGGTTTCACTCAAAGACGGCTCTACTGTCGATGTGTCGAGCCTCTCTGGGGGAGGCCAAGTCTTTATTGGTGGCGCATTCCAGGGACAAGGCATTACACCCAGGGCAACGCGAACCTTTGTTGGCCCAGAAGCCATGATTAAAGCAGATGCTATCTCTCAAGGTAATGGGGGCGAGGTCATTGTTTGGGCAGACCAAGACACCCGGTTTTATGGACAGGTCAGCGCCCAAGGAGGAGCAACAGGCGGCAATGGCGGCCTGGTTGAAGTCTCCGGCAAGGATGCTCTCCAATACGATGGGCGGGTCAATACAGCAGCGGCCAACGGCATTGGGGGTCGCCTGTTGCTTGATCCAACGAATATTGAAGTGGTGGGGTTCTTGCAGTTTGGCACCCTTGACCTAAGCACCGTAGATGAATTTTCTGATCCTAATTTGAATGGGGATAGAACCCAGGTTAGCGCATTGGCGATTAATCAATCCAACTCTGATGTCGTCCTTCAGGCGACCAACGATATTGATATTCAATCTCCAATTATGCTTAGGCGAGGAGTCAGCTTTACGGCAGAAGCTGGGGGAAGTATTCGGATGGGCGAAAGCTTAACATTTCTGCCTGGACTGGGTGCCAATGGGATTCAAGCGGAGGAAGGCAATATCAGCCTCACTGCTGGAGCCGATATTTCCCTAGAAAAATCTGTGATCCGCTCGGATAGTTCTTCAGCTCAGAATTCTGGTGATATCAATTTATTGTCTAATCGATTTATTTTGGGTGATGCAGGCCAGGTTGCTTCATTAGTCTCTATCTCTAGTACTGGAAATGCAGGAAATATTAGAATTGAAGCCAATGAAATTCTGTTGATGCCAACTGGTCCTGCAGGTGGCCTGATCATGACAAAGAATAGAGGTGCGGGTCAAGCAGGCAGCATTGACATGGAAGCTGAGCGTCTAGTCCTTCGAAATGGTGTTGAGATTAACTCCACTACAAATGGAACAGGTGATGCTGGAAAGATAAGGCTTATGGCAAACTCCGTACTTTTAGGAGATGAGTTTGATTCGAATTTAATCATTGCTGCGAACTTGCCAGGCAGCACTGGGAAAAGCGGTTCCGTGCAGATCACTGCAACTGAAAGAGTCTCCTTGCTGGGGGAAACATCTATATATGCTGGAACCTTCAATAATCAAAATGGTGGTTTAATTGAGGTTGGTGCTCCAGAAATAGAACTATCTGGTTTTCCAAATCGACAAAGCTCAATTTCGACGGAAGTCATTGCAGCGGATACGTTGAATACGGCAGGTAGTGCAGGACAAATCAAAATTAGTGCGGAACGGCTAACAGTTCGTGATAATGCACTAATTAATGCCAGCTCTAGGTTGACTAACGGCGGTGATATCGAAATCAATGCAACGGAAGATATAATTCTGTCGAACCAAGGATTAATTGTGTCCCTAGGCAATCAAGGCGGGAATATTCGTGTTGAGGCTGGTTCACTGAATCTAGCAAACCGCAGCGGGATTCAGAGTGTGGGCCTAGGAAGCGATGCGGGCGACGTAAATATCCAAGTTCAACGTGGATTGCGATTGACTGGGGGCAGCCAAATCGTTAGCAACTCACTGGAAGGTACGGGCGGCCAGGTCTCTGTCACAGCTGGAAATATTGATATTCGGGAAGCATCGATTATTGGCAGCACCACCTTGACGGGAGATCGGGCTGGTAGCCTCAATATTTCAGCTCAAGAGTCAATTACTTTAGATCAAGGGTTGATTCAAACCACGTCCTTCAGCGGTGGTGGAAACATTGTTGTTACGACTCAGAACGGTGACCTACGTTTGCAGCAATCCTCAGGCATTGTCACCAGCTCGATCGGAGAATCAGATACGGGAAATGTGACCTTAGAAATTGCGGGCGACATTGTCGGGTCAGGGATTAGCTTAATCTCAACCTCCTCTTTTTCTACGGGCGCTAGCGGAGCAATTAATATCGATGCGCGTTCCCTAAATTTGAGCCAAGCCTCCCAGGTTGCTACGGCCGTTATTGATCCAAGCACGTTTGACTTCTCTCCAGCCCTTCTTGACATTACTGAGACATTGGGAACTGAAGTTGCCCAACTGTTTGAAGAGGCCTTTGCTCCGGGGTGCTAATTCTCCCCAATCATCATCAGGATTAGCGGGAAACATTGATATTCGGGTGGCTGATACGGTACTCCTGGATAGTC
>JAAUQQ010000167.1 GCA_012032745.1 Synechococcales cyanobacterium RM1_1_8 | reverse complement strand
TGGGTGCATTGGGGTAAGCCTTGACCATCAGCGCTGCAAATTCAGCACGGGTCAGGGTTCCGCCGGGTCGAAACGTCCCATCGGGGTAGCCCCGCATCAGACCCTGGGCCGCCATGCCGTCAATGCAGCCCGTCGCCCAGTAGCTGACGGTATCGCGAAAGCTTGGTGTCGTTGTAGTCTGTTGAGCCATTACTCCCCAGGGGCTGAGAAGGGGAAGGGCGATCGCAAGGCTCCCCAGACTCCACGATTTCAGTTGAGTAGCAGTGACGGAAATCAGATGAAACCCAGACCTAAAAACCTGCTTCATGGCCATTTTCTCTAAAATACAGGGGAAGACATCTAATCGTAGGAGCAGTCACAAATAATAGGTTTTGTCTATTAAAGACAGTCCAATCGAATGGCCCACTGTTGAGCCCCTTGCCCATCGCCCATTAGCTTCACCACCTGGCGCGCCTCCGCCGCTTTGCCAAAGCGCAGATAGAGATCAATCCACTGATTTGCTCGCAGATTATCTAGCGTTCTAGTGGCGATGGGTTCTTGCTGAAACAGGCTCAGGGCCTTGTCCAGGGCGCTGAGCAGGGCCGCTGGATCAGAACCATAGGCGATGTTGTTGGCTCGCTGGAGCCACAGCTCCGCCTGGGCTTTGGGTGATAGTCCTGCCTGGGCTTCCCAGCCTGCGGCAAGTTCTGGTCGGCCCGCAGTAATGGCTGCTGTGACAATCTGTTGAGCGATGTCAGCTTGGTCGGCGATTCCCGCAGCCTTCGCCTGGGCACTGAAGCGGACGATCGCTGCGGCCAGATCAAGGGGTGAGTTGGCGAAGACTAGCTGTTGACTGAGCAACCCTGCACCAGCGAGTTGCCGGAGATAAGCGATCTGTAATACGGACAGGCGATCGGCGCTTGCCGTTTGATCATAGAAGCGCAAGAACCGCTCCAAATTCCCCACCCAGGCGAAGGAAGACTGATTATAGATCAGCTTTACCTCGGAGCCTGGGCTCAGCAGCTGTTCTGCGGTGGCTATCAGATTGTCAGTCAGAGCCGCTACAAGCGATCTGGCAGCAGCAGACTGCCCCTGTTGCTGTAGCACCTGAATTGCGACGAAGGCCGTCTGCTCGGGGGATAGAGCGGAGCCCGGAAAATCGATCACCTCCATAAACGGAGGATCCTGCCGGATGGGGCGAGACTCAAATTCAGTAGGAATCGAGAACGTGATTAGTGTTGAGGGGGATGTATTAAGTGCCCTGCTCGCCTGCTCACCCAGGGCAATGAGCTGTTGCGGTCTCCTGCCTCAGCAGCGGCGACGGCAACCCACAGTCGCCAAGACTCCTGTAGGTCAGATGTCCCGCTTCATTTTTAAATATCAATGGACTTGGAATCAAGCGCTGGGCTTGGTCAAACTGTTTGGCTTGCACCGCCATCACAATCAAAAACTCTGCTGCTTCTGCTTCAATCTTGAGCTGCTGGATGAACTGAATAAACTCACCTTGGTAGCCCTCAAGCTGGCTCAATTTATGCAGGCTGTTGCCCCACTGCCTGTTGCCTAAGCCGTTGAATCCGTAGGGCGTATTAAAGTTTTGTTCTTGGCCCTGGCGTCCTGCAGCGATGAGCTGAGTCAGGGCTGGCGCAGCCTCCTTTGAGCGCTTTTGTTGGCGGGCTTCGCCGGCGATCGCCAACCACATCTGCGCCCGCATCAAGGCCGGAGCCTTGGACTGTTGCTGAGCGGCTCGGGTGGCCGTGGTAACGCCACCCGCCTGGGCAAACTGAATGATGCCCTGGGTGGCGATCGCATCTAAATCTTGGTCTGGATTCTGGCCAAAATTCTGGCCAGAACTTGGGCGGGGAACACTGCCCAGCGATGCTAGGGCTTGGTTAAACAGCGCGATCGCCGGTTGCACTTGTTTGCCCCGCAAATAGGCCGCTGCAATCCGAAACTGCTGTTCGCTGCGCAGGGAAATGGGCAAAGCATCGCGAACCAGGGTGGCGGCGAGGTCGAGCTGCTGGCGTTGCAGAGCATCGTCAATGAATTGCAGCCAGATTTCGCGGGAATTGCCGTTGAGGGGGAGGCTGGGTTTGCTGCCGGGTTTTGGGGTTGTTTGGAACAGGGGGCGATCGCCGCCAAACGCCTATTCCCTTCCGCTGTCTGGCCCAGGCTAAACCAAGCCCCCGCCAAGCGCCACTGCACCTCGGCTTGGAGCACCGGCAGGGTTATCCCGGCCAAGGTTTTGCTGGCCTGCTGAAGCAGGGGCGCACTGCGCGGTTGTTGACCCAACTGATTATAGGCTTGGGCCGCTGTCACGAGAGCACGGCTCTGGGCATAGTTATAGCCAGGAGGCAGCTCTTGGGCAAGGACCACGAGGCGATCTACCAAGGGTATCCACTGGCTGCGCTGGGAGGCCGGGGTTTGTTCAATCCATCGCAGCAGACTAGGGTTTCGCGTCAGATTGTAGGGATCCGTGAGGCGATCGATCGCAAGCTGGGTCATCTGGGGCGTACCCCCAGCAATTTGGAGCATCGCCCGCAACTGCAATAAATCGGCTGGGCTGGGAGCCGTGGTAAAGGACTGCCACCGCTGCCACTGACTAAAGCTATAGCCATATTGTTCGCTGAGGCAGGCGGCAGAGGGGCGAGTTTGGGCAAGTTTAGGCTGCTCCGCCCCAGCAGCCGGGGGCTGGGAAGTTAGGCCAAGGCCGAGGGCCAAGGCGGCCCGGCTGGTCACAGCCAGTAAGGACAAAATCGACCAGCAACGGTTCATAAAGGCTAAGGATCCACAAGGTTGAGGTCAAGGCTTAATTCAGTTGATTCAGTCAGCAACGCGATGAATTAGGTTACCCACTAGAATCATGCCTTAGCCGTGCCCCTAAGGGCCATTTTCATCGGCCAGATCGCCATCTGTCTACGCGAATCACTCATCCCTGAACAGCCATTAAAGCTCGCCTCAAAACCGCGATGCCCGCAGCAATCAACACCAAACCCGCAGCCCAGTTGATCGTTTGGGCCAAGCGAGACAGGCGCGATCGCGCCCGATCCGCGACCCAGGCATAGCCCAGCTTGACCCCGCCCACTGCGGCAATTGCGATCGCCACAATCACCCCCGCATCCAGTGGCGAAAGCACCGATAAATCGACAAATGCCGGGAAAAGCTCAAATAAAAGAAAATCGCTTTTTGATCCCCCAAGGTGAGCAAAAAACCAGCGAAAAAACTCGAAAGCCAAGATCTATTCATCGCCAGCTTGGGCTGATCTGACTCAGAAACCTGGGCTGGAGAACGCCAGAGCAGGAGCCCCAAAATGATCAGATAGAAAGCGCCCACAACTTGAATCCCCATGGCCAGCGGACCAAGGCGATCCGCCAAGAACGTCAAGCCATAGATCGCCAGCAGGATGTAGAAAATATCGCCCAGCACAATCCCCAAACTGGTGATTGCACCATGGAAAAAGCCCAGACTGGCAGAGCGAGCCAGCACCGTCATGACGCTGAGGCTGGGCAACAGCGCCAAGGCCACCAAACTGAAGAAAAGGGCGATCGTGCTGCTCCATCCCATGGGCAAAACCGGCTGCGGCTGGCCTACGAACCAACAGAGCAGCACAATCTTAAGCCAAAGGCATTACAAACTACTTCAAGACCCCAGGCCAGTTCTGATTTGCCGAGGCGATATACCCTGGAATGTCCTGCTCCCAACGCTGTTGAATTTTCTTGTTTAGGTTCAAATAGAGCTTGCCATCGACAATTTTCCAAGCTTCAGGCTCCACCGGAGCCGTGCTTCCTTGGCTGACCGCATAGGCACAAAAACCACCGTACTGGGGCGCATAGGCTTCGGGGTTGGCGGCAAAGGCATCGCGGTTTTCAGCGCTGGAAAACTGCCAGGTGGCTCCTTGCCAGTCGTGGGTAAATTCGCTGCTGCCCGGCACATAGGCCGCAGCCATGAAATAGGCCACTGGGTCGGCACCGCGAATGGCGATGCCTTTTTCCTGGAAATATTCAGGCCCAGCGGTTGAGGTTGGAGCCGTTTCGGAGGCTGGGGAGATCGGGGCTTTCCCAGAGGCAGCAACGGCGGTTTCAGCTTGGGGCTGGGCCGCCTCGGGCGGGGCTGAGCAGCTTGTCAGGGCGATCGCCCCACTCAACAACATGACATAGAAAAACTGGCGCGTGATCATTGCATCGCTCCTTGTCCAATCGGCGATTCAATTTGCCGATTGGCTGTATTGCGCTGGTTATAGCCAGCCAGGCTGAGAAACCCCTTAAAAACATCTTCAACTCGGCTGATTTTTAGGCATCTTCCACGGCATGGTCTTTGAGCTGCTCCAGGGTCACATAGTTCAAAGCCGATGCCTGACAGGCTTCTAGCACCACGGGGGGTGCCAAGCCATCTTCTAGGGCCTCTCGCCAGCGAGCCGCACAGAGACACCAGCGATCTCCCGGCTTCAGGCCTGGAAACTGGAACTGGGGCAGGGGCGAGCTCAAATCATTGCCCTGGGCTTGGGTATAGGTCAAAAAGGCTTCGGTCATCTCCGCACAAACCACATGGACGCCCCGATCCTCTGGCCCGGTTTTGCAATGGCCATCCCGGTAAAAGCCGGTGATCGGGTTTGTACAGCAACATTTCAGGTCACCGCCGAGAACGTTTTTCTCTGACATTTGCCCCGGCTTTTGAGCGGCTCGATCTTCGGGTTCCCTTGGGCTGGTCATGGCTGAATCTCTCTGGGTTTCGACTGCTCCTACTATTTTGGCGTAACAACCGCTTTGGCGTAATACCAACGGGGCCGGGGTGATCCCTTAATTCAGCGGTTAATTCGGCGGTGCCAGGATTGGCAAGGCACGAACCGATTCAAGCTTTCACCTCAGCCCGGTGCAGCAGGCGATCGCCCTGGCGATATCCAGGCCGGGTCACCGTCACGGCCTCTCCCGCCTGGGCGCTGCCCTGGATGAGCTGGTGCCATTGGGGATCATAGGCCAGCGACTTGCCCACACAACCGATCGCCACCACTCCCCAGGCCGCCAAGAGCTGCTCCAGGGGCTTGACCAGGGGCAACACCTTGGCAGCCAAGAGGTCCGGGCGATCGCCCTCCACGGCATGGACCACCCGAGGCCAGTTTTTCATCCAGGTTTCGAGGATATAGAGACTGTCCTGTTGGAACTGTTGCCGCAGGGTTTGTTCTTGGTGGGTGAGCTGCTGTTGGAGGCGATCGCACTCCCCTCCCAGGGCGAGTTCCCGAGGAGAAGGACTGTCAAATTTAGAATCAACATCCACCAAACCAGGGCCAGCAGTCAACGCCTCAACCTGACCCAACTTCAACAGTTCAACCAGGCTGATCTCTAAAGCAGCGGCCAGTTTTTGCAGGGTTGCGAGGCGCATTTGGGCAGCCTGGCCCCGGCGCAGCTTCAGCACCTGGGCTTCGGAGATGCCTGCGGTCTGGGCCAGGGCGCGAAAGCTCGGCAGGGAGCGGGCGGCCATGCGATCGCGTAGCAGCACCGTAATGGCCCCGGCCCCAACGCTGGCCGCCGAATCCAGCCTTGATCCAGAGGCAGAACCCGCCACCGGTCCTACTCTTCCAACAGACTGCGCAGCATCCAGGCATTCTTTTCATGGACCTGCATCCGCTGGGTCAACAGATCCGCTGTGGGCTCATCATTGACTTTCTCAGCGGCAGGAAAGACGCTGCGAGCCGTTCGCACCACCGCTTCCTGGCCTTCCATCAGCAGTTGGATCATTTCCTTGGCCTTGGGCACGCCCTCGGTTTCAGGAATCGAAGTCAGCTTGGCATATTCGCTGTAGGTGCCCGGCGCGGGATAGCCCAGGGCGCGAATGCGCTCTGCCACCAAATCCACCGCCAGGGCCAGCTCGGTGTACTGGGTTTCAAACAGCAGGTGCAGGGTCTGGAACATCGGTCCGGTGACGTTCCAGTGGAAGTTGTGGGTCTTGAGGTAGAGGCTGTAGCTATCGGCGAGGAGACGGGAGAGACCATCGGCGATCGCCTGGCGATCGTCATCTGCAATACCAATATTGATGGCCGCAGCAGCGGAAGCAGCTTTTTTCTTAACCATGTCACCCTCTTGTTGATTGTTGTGATCAGTGCTCGGCTCGGCGGTTTGCTCAACGCTCTGCTCAGCTAAATGCTGTTCTACCTCTGCTGCTATCTGAGTCGGAGCACTGGCGGCATCATCTTTTAGGGAGATGGACTTGGTTTTCTTGGCGCTTTTTGCAGCTTTGGTTTTGAATTTTGTCAATTTTTCGGCCTTGCCTATCTGGGCAGTTTTATCTGTCTTCGCAGCCTTGCCTGTCTTCGCAGCCTTGCCTGTCTTCGCAGCCATCATTAATTGCCTCAGTAGCGCTGGGGTCGTTCCCTGGAGAATTTCAGGTCTCAAGGCCCATTTTAGGGCGAACAGCACCATTTATGCGGCGATCGCCGCCATTACACCCAATCCAGGTGCCCCTGATTGGTGGCGCAGCACCGCCAGATCCTCCGCATCCAGCTCCGCTGGCGTACCGCTCTGAACCAGCTCAGCAAAGTCCTCATTGGGCACCATCACGCTCAGGGCATAGAGCCGACCGGGGCCAGTATTGCGAATTTCATGCAGTCCCGTCGGCCTCACCAACATGCTGTCCCCCGCCCGCAGTGGAATTTCCTTGCCATCACAGATAGCCTGGCCCTCGCCCTTGAGGATAAAAAACATTTCATCGGCATGGTGGTGGCGATGGGAGGGCGTGCCGCTGTTTTGATCAAAAATCTCAAAACAGACCGTGAGGGAATAGTCCGTAACCGTGGGGTCAAACAGCACCACGAGGCGATTGCGATCGCTGGGGTGAATGCGAAACGCGCGATAGTCTTGGGCAGACCGCACGAAGGGCAACATGCAGGCTGCGTCCATAGTCACAAGGCTCCAGGCTAATCAATAACGGCTCAAACCAGGGCCTCAGCCCCATCTTAAAGACCAGTGTAGAGACTCGGACAGGCGCTGGGGCGATCGCGCAATCAGCCGTAACCAATTGCAGCTAGGGCTGGGCCAGATCCTGGCCCCCCTCAGCCGGGGAGCCAGCCTGCGCCTCCGATTCCGAAGCAGAGCTGGCGATCGCCACCTTCACCTGGGCGGAGATATCTCCCGGCCCCTCCGGCTGGTGCTCCTGGGCCATGAACTGCGCCAACGATGCCAAAAACTGCTGGGTCAGAGGCTGGGCATCGGGCATCGTCTCATCCATGGGGCGGCTCCAACGTATTTCGATTAATGAACGGTTCACTTCGCTTCACTAGAGTTTTGTGAACTGTGATTTTGTGAACTGTGATTTTGTGAACTAAAGTTCCGCCACAAATTTCGCTTCAATATAGCGACAATCCGCCCCCAACGCAGCACCTGTGCCAAATCCCCCCATCTCCCCATCCCCTACAACCCCAAAAACTCATAAACAATCACCCCCGTCTCAGCCTCATTCTCCATCGCGGCATAGCCCCGGCGATGCATCTCCAGCAGCAGCCCCTCAACCTCATCAAAGCTCAGACCCATGGCGATCACGGCCTGGGGCACCGTCAGCCGTCCGCCCCGCTCCCGCGCCACCTCCAACAGTTGCACCATCCGCTGTTCTGGCGTCAGCACCGCCGTCTGGGTAGCCACCACCTGGCCCACCCCCATGCCGGGCCGCAGCAGCCCAGACTTGGCCATCAGCCGCAAACGCTGCTCCTCAGCCATGTCTGGAATCAGCAGCAAATCAACAGTCTGCCCAATGCCAAACAACCCCCACGTAAAGAACCACAGCAGTCCCGTGCCGATCTTGCCGTTGTAGATCCGATGGATGCCGCCAAAGCCCATTAAAAACAGCAGCCAGAATAGATAGGAATTTAACGTCCGATTGCCGGACTGGCCAACTGGCTGATTGATGGGGGGAACCCCTGCACGATTCTGGGGCTGTTCCATGGTTAAGGCTGCCATTGCGACACTCGTGGGTTGACTACAATTATATTTTGCTGGTCTGGGAGATGTCGAAACCAGCCCTGATGTTGCCCCCAGCCAGGAGGGAAAACCGAAGCCCCAGCCCACACCCAGGCCCAATAAATTTCAGAATGTTACAAATCATCACCGAACATGTAACGCTTCCCAGGGGTTATTTTGGCAGCTTTCCACCAATTGGTAGACTAGAGGGCAATATGAAACGTCTAGGTTCGCTGTGCTTCAACGCCAGCGAGTGACCTTCCAGCAAGTGACCTGCACCCCGTAGCGCGAGAGCTGAATATCCCCAATGGTAGATTCTCTGAAAAAGCCCGCTTTAGATCAAGCGCGGCCTGGGGTCAAAGTCCCCGCCAAAGACACGATCTTGACCCCGCGCTTCTACACCACCGACTTTGAAGCGATGGCCAAGATGGACCTGTCGCCCAATGAAGAAGAGCTGCAGGCCATCCTGGATGAGTTTCGGGCCGACTACAACCGCCACCATTTTGTGCGCACGCCGGAATTTAACCAGCAGGCCACCGAGGACATGGATCCCCAGACCCGCAAGGTGTTTGTGGAATTCCTGGAGCAGTCCTGTACCTCTGAATTCTCTGGCTTCTTGCTCTACAAGGAACTCAGCCGCAAGCTCAAGGATCGCAACCCGATGCTGGCGGAGTGTTTCGGCCTGATGTCCCGCGATGAGGCCCGTCACGCTGGCTTCCTCAATAAGTCCATGAGCGATTTTGGCCTACAGCTCGATTTGGGCTTCCTGACGGCCAATAAGAAGTACACCTTCTTCAAGCCGGAGTATATTTTCTACGCGACTTATTTGTCGGAGAAGATTGGCTACTGGCGCTACATTGCCATCTACCGGCACTTAGAGCAAAACCCCGAGAATCGCATCTACCCCATCTTCAAGTTCTTTGAGAACTGGTGCCAGGATGAGAACCGCCACGGCGATTTCTTCGATGCCCTGATGAAGGCCGTGCCCAGCACAGTTAACGGTCTCAAGGCTCGCCTTTGGTGCCGCTTCTTTCTGCTGGCCGTGTTTGGCACGATGTATATCCGCGATGTCCAGCGCAAGGAGTTCTATGAAGCCTTGGGTTTGGATGCGCGGGAGTATGACAAATATGTGATTGAGAAGACCAACGACACCGCCGGTCGCGTGTTCCCGGTGATGATCAATGTCAACCATCCCAAGTTCTATGAGCGCCTGGAGAAGTGCGTTCAGAACAACTTTAGGATTGAGGCTGTGAATAACTCGGGGCGATCGCCCCCCTCAAGCTCCTGCAAAAACTGCCGTTCTATCTGTCTAACGGCATCCAGTTCGCGGCGTTGTTCTTGATGAAGCCGCTGCGCTCTGCTGAGGTTCAGCCTGCGGTGCTCTAGGGCGCTCGCGCGATTGAGCTAGGGCTTGTGAGAGCGAGTGGGGGTAAGAGCCTGCTCGCTTTTTGCGTTTAAAGCATTCTATTGCTCCACACAGCGAGGAAAATGCTGGGCTAGGGCGGCGATCGCCGGACAGGGCGGGCGCTGGTCCAGGCTCTCTGGCTTGCTCCAGCTAAAGGGAGCCTGCTGGGCCGCAGCCATCCACAGCAGGCGCTTGGCTCGGGTCATGGCCACGTAGAGCAGCCGGTATTCCTCGGCCTGTTTGAGCTGACAGGCCTGCTTCCAGCTCGCAGCGAGGTCCGGCAAGACATAGCCAGAGGGGGCTGTTTCGTGCAGGGCGGTTTCGTGCAGGGCTGTTTTGTGCAAGGCTGTTTCGTGCAAATAACTGCGAATCTGCGATCTCGCCACTTCCCCCAAACTAAACTCCCCCAAAAACCGCTGCTGGGGCGGCACCCAGGGCACCCCTGGGATGGTCTGCAACTGCAAAAACGGCAAAAATACATGGTCCCAATCCAGGCCTTTGGCCTTGTGCATGGTCAAGATAGTGACCTGGCCTGGGCGCGTGTAGCGCAGTTCTGCATCTTCCAAATCCACCGCATCAAAGCGCTCAGCACTGACAATCTCCACCAGCACGGCAATCACCGCCATCAGCGACAGGTCGCCCCCCACCCGACGCAGCACCTGATCCGCCAGCTTGTCAGCGGTGGCTAGCTCCGCCGCTTCATAGCTGAGGGTCATGGCCAGGAACGACATCAGCTCCAGGGTGGGCAGGGCCAGCCTGGCCTGCAAGAGGCCGTTGCAGTAGCGGCGGGCGGCTTGGACTTTGGGGAGCTGGGGAGTGGCGAGGGGGCCGGGGAAGAGGAACTGTTCGGGGGAGCTGGCCAGGGCGTTGAGATCCGTGGGGGGGAATGAGCTGGCGCTGGGCCAGGGTGGCCAGGTCAAGCTGGGTATGGGCCAGGGGCTTGAGATCCAAGGCCACCTGAATCAATCCGGGAATAAAGGTGAACTGAGGCTGATCAGAAATCAGCGTGACCTGATGATCCTGGGGTAAAAAATGCCGCAATTCGTAGGCGGCGGGCAACCCCGCTAATCCAGCCCCAACTACAACTACGTTTGCCATGGCGTCTGCCTCCTTACCTCTAAAGAAATATCCGTAGCCTGAATGCCAAGGGGGCCAGATCTTTCCAGATCTTGAAAGCCCCACTTCACCAGACAGAAAGATAAATTACTTGCTTATTTTACTATTTAGTTATGTAATAATAAATGAGTATTAAG
>JAAUQQ010000166.1 GCA_012032745.1 Synechococcales cyanobacterium RM1_1_8 | reverse complement strand
TCTCCTCGCTAGGCAAAACGATGGGTGCCTATCACCTGTGAGTGTTCCCGGTAGGAAGGCTGCAAATGCAGTGGGATTGGGAGGTGGCATCGCCCTTCACGACCTTAGGGCAGCCTACAGTCTCCTAGTAACCAATTACACCCAAGAAGACCTCAGTCCGGGAATCAGATGCTATCCCTGTGGTTTTCACGCAAACAGCAGTACAGTTCCGAACGACCAGTTTCTCACCTTAGAAGCCTCGCTGGGCGTTCCGCAAAATCGTCTCATTGAGCGCCGTCAGCTCAATCTGACGCTTGAGATAGGGCGCGAGGAGCTGATTCCAGCTATTGGACTTGCGCCAGTAGTCCTCCGCACAGAGCTCTGCGCGCTCCTCGGGTAGGCGATCGGGGCCAATCAAATCCTGCCAGCGCTGGCTGTCGCTGCCATAGACATAGCAGGCGATGTTGTAGTAGCGCTGCATGTCCGTACCATGTTCATCCCAGTAGGGCACGGCTTCCCACTCTTCCGCATCCACCGCAAACTGCTCCGCCCCGGACAGGGTTGCCTCTCCCTGCCCCGACCACAGCAGCATAACCGCTGCAAATTCATCGGCGGTGTCCTCTTCCCGACCCGTAATCGGCAGGGCCAGGACATCGATCAGGGCATGGCCCAGCTCATGGAACAGCGTGAACAGCCCCGCATGGAGGGCGGCGGTTTCCAGGGAGCCATCGTCGGAGCCCAGGGCCTTGGTGTAGCGTTGGATCAGTTCATAGCAGAGGGTGATGCTGCGCCGGTTGGGGTCATAGTAGGCATCTTCGCTGCCGCATTGTAGAAATTCGATTTTTACATCTTCGGGTAGGCTGAGGGCAGCATTGAGATCGGTAATCGTGGCTTCATAGGTGCCTGAAGTTTGTAAGATCTGCTTGAGTGCTGTTAGTTCTGCACTCTGTTCCACCGGGCGATAGGCTATCGAGAAATTGCCCTGATCTTCGCCTTGGGCCAGGGCAAGGAGAGGGTTGGGGCGATCGCTGCCGGTCGTGCTACAACCGACCAAAAAGGAGGTGGCAGCTAAGGTGGCAGCCAGGGTAAATTGTTGAAGCTGTTGTAAGGCAAACCGAGCTGTCATCTGAGTTGCAGAAAGTAAACGCCAGGCGGCGGTGATGTATCCCTCCTGTTGAAATCAGCAATGGCTCTGTCAATTCCGGCACAGTGATAGCCCTTCATTCCCTTGGCCGTTGCATCGCTGTGATGATTCAGCTCCCATGACCCTTCCGCTTCTATGACCATTCAACCCCTGCCCTCCCACATCATTGATCGCATTGCTGCTGGAGAGGTGATCGACTCCCTGGCGGCGGTGGTGCGGGAGCTGGTGGAAAATAGCTTAGATGCCGGGGCCGAACGGATTCGCATTGAGGTCTGGCCGGAGCAATGGCGGGTGCGGGTGGCAGATAATGGCCAGGGATTGGAGGCAGCCGATCTGGCCCAGGCAGCTTTGCCCCACAGCACCAGCAAGTTTCAGGGTGGGGCTGGCTGGCCTGGGTTGGCCCGTTTTAAACCAACAAGCTCGGCACAAGCTAGCCAGGTAGAAGAGGGCTGGGGCCAGATTCGCAGCCTGGGCTTTCGGGGCGAGGCCTTGCACAGCTTGGCCCAGTTGGCCAGTTTGGAAATTTGCAGTCGCTGGGCTGGTACTGGGGTTGGTGATGCGACTGGTACTATGACTGGCGCGACTGCGGGCGCTAATACTGGGATTGGGACTTCCGAGGCTGAGGCCAGTGAAGGCTGGCGAGCTTGCTATGGTGCTGGCGGCAAGCTGACGAAACTGGAGAGATTGGCGATCGCCCCCGGTACCATCGTCACTGTCTCCGATCTGTTCTCAGCCTGGCCCGCCCGCCGTCAGGCTCTGCCCCACGCTGCCCAGCAACTGCGACAAATCCAGCGTCTGATTCAGCACATGGCCCTGACCCACCCTCAAGTGACCTGGAGCCTGGGCCAATCGGATCGGGACTGGTTTTCCCTCTGGCCTGGCCCCTCTGCCCAGGCAATCTTGCCCCAAATTTTGCGGGGGGTGGTGGAGGCGGATCTGCGGGAGGTGAGGGTTGAGCGATCGCCCATTGAAGCCACAACCGTCGCACCCGCAGCGACTGAGCCCGACCCCTCGACCCTGATGCTGCTGCTGGGCCTGCCCGATCGCTGCCACCGCCATCGCCCCGATTGGATCAAAGTCGCTGTCAATGGCCGTTGCATCAACTTGCCAGCTTTGGAGCAGCGCCTGCTGGGGCTGCTGAGGCGGACGCTGCCCCGCGATCGCTTCCCCGTTGCATTCATCCACATCCACACCGACCCTAGCGAGGTGGATTGGAATCGCCATCCAGCCAAGGCTGAAATATATCTGCGCCATGTCTCCCAGTGGCAAACCACCCTGGAGCGAGCGGTGGACCAAGCCCTGCGCCTGGCTCCCGGCGCTGCCCCCCTAGCGGAAACGGCCCGCGTTCAAACCCTGTTCAAAACCGCTGAGCAGGGGGCAGGCTATGGTCTGAGCCGCGAGCTGAGCCGCCAGGGGCTCGCCCCAGATCCCCAAATCAATGCCGCAGCCAGCCAGGCCGTTAACTCAGCAGAGGTTAACTCAGCAGTGGGTTCAATTCCCCATGCCCTAAGCCAATCGCCATCCTCGCCCCCCCCGGCCTTGTCTTCCCTCAGGGCGGTGGCCCAACTGCACAATACCTACATTGTTGCTGAACATGATGCGGGGATTTGGTTGGTGGAGCAACATATTGCCCATGAGCGAGTGTTGTATGAGCAAATTTTCGATCGCTGGCACTGTGTCCCCCTAGAGCCGCCCCTGGTGATGGAGGGCTTGGGCGATCGCCAGCTCCACCAGCTCCGCCAGATCGGCGTTGAGCTCGATTCCTTCGGCGAAGGGCTCTGGGCAATCCGCTCTGCCCCGGCCCTGCTGGCCCAGCGCTCCGACTGTGCCGAGGCGCTGCTGGAACTCAGCCAGGGGGGCGATCTCCAAGCCGCCCAGGTGGCTACCGCCTGCCGCAGCGCCATTCGCAACGGCACGCCCCTCAGCCTGGGGGAGATGCAAGCCCTGCTGGATCAGTGGCAGCGGACGCGCCAGCCCCGCACCTGTCCCCATGGCCGACCGATCTACATGGTCCTAGCGGAGACGAGTTTGGCCCGTTTCTTCCGCCGCCATTGGGTGATTGGCAAAAGCCATGGGATTTAGGTGGGACAATTCTTGCGCCGATTCAGGTGCCTAATCCACTGCCCTGGCCCGCCAAGGGCTGGGCCATCTGTCGGTTCAGGGCGGCGATCGCTCGCATCCGCCAGCCGAGGGGCGCTTCGCGATCGCCGCGATAGTCCTCCCGACCAAACCAAACTTGATACAGATCGCCCAGGCCAAACTGGTAGCCCTGTTCCGCCGCAAAGCGCAGGATTTTCTCCTCTCGCCACTGGCGCAGGACTCCATGCTCCTCGCCTAGGTAGGGCAGTTCCGGCAGATCACTACAGGCTTGAAGGTAACGCTGGCGCAGCGTTGTACTAGCATCAAGGGCTTGATAAAAGGCTTGGGCGCAATCCAAAGACATGACTCGATCCTAAATGCAGCAGGGCAGAGGGTGATGGTGTAGATACCCCACGGATCATCAACTCAAAACTCTAGACTCTCAGGTCGCTAGACCCAGCGCCCAGCAGTCTGCCAACAGCACGCCCGCAACCTGCTGGGCAACCTAGACTAGGGACTGGACTAGGGATAATCCTAGGGTGACCCAGATGAGGGCAGGAATAACGCTCGTATAAAATATTGCATTAGACCTATGCCGGCTTTCACAGGGGACCAGCCAGGGATTGGGGCCACAGCAAAGCCAGCCCCGAGAGAGCTGGCTTCGAGGTCTGGAGTCGATTTTTTGCCCCAGTCAATGCATCTTCTATCAAGTTTCCCTGACCCAGGACGCTCGTCTAGGGCTGGGCTGGGGGAGCGGGCGGCATGGCATCCGTGACGCCGCCGGGCTGTAAGTTGCTTGGGTTGAAGGGATCGACAGCACCGTCATCGGGCGCGGGGCTGCTGTCTAGCCCAGGGATCAAACCAGGCTCTGGGTCCGGCAACGCTCCGGGAAGGCTGGGATCTAGCATTGGATCGGCGAAGGGATCGGGAGTCGCCCCCGGCAGCGTTGGAGCAGTCCCCCCCGGCAAGCCCGGAAATCCTAAGCCGCCATCGCTGGGGAGGCCGGGAATGGTTGGGGTGCCCGTGCCGGGCTGGGGCTGCTGGGTTGCCAGGGCAACGCGATCGCCCCCCACCGATCGCATCAAGTCCAGCAACTGCACCACATTGTCATAGGTTGCAGAGCGATCGGCATAGAGAATCATCAGCCCGGTCGGATTCTCCTGCTCAAACCCCTGCAGGGTATAGAACAGGTTTTCCGGCGTCACTGGCTGTTGATCAACATAATATTGCCCCCCCCGATCAATGCTCACCACCAAATTCTTATCGGTTTGCAGAGCAGAGGTGGAAGCCTGGGGCAAATCAATGCTGATGGCCTGCTGGCGGGTGAGCTGCAAGGAGGCCAAGATGAAGAAGATCAAGATACAAAAAACGACGTCAATCAGGGGGATCAAATCGATCCGCACCTCGTCCGCTTGGCTGTCGAAGTCTAGTTTCATGGGTTGCGCGTCGGCAAGGCGGGGGGAGAATGGACGGTATGGGGGCGAATAATTACTCGATGCCACTGCCTTTGACTTCTTTGATCGCTGGGGCAAAGCTTCCCCCCTGGGCCGATGAATTAGAGAGCATCCCCGGCAGAAAATTGCCCCCCGTCTGGGACCAGGTCTGGCGATAGAGCAATTCCATGTCGTTGCCTGCCCGCTGGAAGATCTTCGCCTGATAAAAAATCAAGCCTTGGAACAGCCGGTAGAACGCCAAGCTAGAAATGGCGATCACCAGGCCCAGGGCCGTGCTGAATAGGGCATTGCTAATCCCCACGGAAACGCCATCGGTCGCCGTCGTGCCCAGGTCGCCCAATTCAATATTGCCGAGGGATTCCCGCAGGCCCAGCACGGTCCCCAGCAGACCCAGCAGCGGCGACAGGGCAATCACCGCTTCGAGGATTTTGTCGCCGCGACGCATGGCCACAATCTCCTCATCGGCGGCGGATTCCAGGGCCAGGCTAAATACCTGGGGATCCGGGTTGGGCAACTTCAGGGCAGCGAACAAAAAGCGCCCCACGGGCCGAGCTGTAGACCGCTTGGCCACTTCCATGGCAGAAACCCAGTCTTGGCGAGCGATGGAGCTGAGAATCTGGTTGATAATTTCCTTCTCTTTGGTCAGCAGGCTAAACCAAAACCAGGATCGCTCAATGATGGTGCTCAGGGCCAGAACGGAGAGGCCAACCAAGGCCCAGATGGGAAACCCACCTTGGCGAAACAGTTCCAATAGATTGCTAGACATTTTGACTCCTCAGTCCACACAGGGCAGGCGCTAGTACAGCAAGGCGTAAGTTTCTGGGCCAGCTCTGGCCGCCCTCATCCCCCAACCCCTTCTCCCTCTATGGGAGAAGGGGAGCCGGATCGAAGTTCCTCTCCCACGAGGGGAGAGGGATTAGGGAGAGGGGGCCAAACTTACGCCCAAGTCTACTAGCCCGAATCCTCTCGACACACCAAAGTATCACGCTGCAATCGCAGCGCATAGGTCGTCTGAGTGACATTCTAAGCGAGCTTCGCTGACTGTGACGAGTCTGGCGATCGCCCGCCGTCGCCCGTCGCCCCTAACCCAAGCCCGCCTGGGCCAGTTCGATGCAGCGATGCAGGCTGGCGGTGGTCTTGAAGGCCTGGGCGGAGATATGGGTCGGGCTGGCTTCGTGGCCTTCGGCCCGCAGGGCTTGGATCAAGGTATCGCGCTTGGGCGGGTCAAGTTTGCCCCGGCGGCCCAGCTCCCCCAGGGGAAAGTGATAGGGCGGCAGATGGGCTTCGGCGGCCATGGTCTGGAGCAACGGCGTGAGCTGGTCCCACTGCCAGCGCTGGGCTTGGTCCGCCATCTGGGTGACAAATTCAGCATCGTGGAGCGGCCCCAGCCAGAGGGGGCCGCTGAGGGTCAAGGGGCGGGGGGGCTCGTGGTATTTGCACACCGCCCGGCTGAGCTTGCGCCAGGCGATCGCTTGATATTCGCCGCAGTCATGGCAATGGCCGAGGAAGCCGTAGGGCGATCGCCGCGAGGGCGGGTCTAGGCGGGGCAAGAGCCGCACCATCACCCGGTAGGTTTGGCCGCCAAAGTAGGAAAACACCGGAGCCAAACCAAAGCCTCGCGCCGCCGCCTGCTGCCACAGCCCGCCGATCAGCAGCCGCAGCCCCTGTTCCTGGCAACTGGGATGGATGCGGGCACAGACGCCATAGGCCCGGAGGCTGGTTTCGGGGGCGCGACCGGCCAGCACCCGCGCATCGGTGCCGGTGAGGTAGATCAAGCCGTTCATGGCCACGGCTCCCACCGCTGCGGCCATGAATGGCGCGGCGCGGCCGAAGGCATCGATGTCGATCAAGTCGAAGAAGTCCTGGTGGGCACAGCAATGGGCCAGGGGTTGAGCGGCACGTTCCTGGGTGAGGCGGTAGCGATCGCTCCCCAAGTTCCGCTCCAAATTGGCCCGCAGCAGCGGTGCCAGATCGCCATTGCCATCGTTGGTCCAAACCCAATCCGCCCCGGCTTCGAGACCATAGCGCAGGGAGCGAATGCCGCAGCCCGCCATGGTTTCCAACACCCGCAAGCGCCCCGTTTGCTGTTTGTATAGGACAGCGGCGAGGATGCCGAGATCCCGCGCCGGGCGGCTGTCGGGGCGGAAGAAGGCCCCCTGGAGCTGAAATTGGGCCAAGCCTTCCTGGTGCCAGGCAGCGGGCTCGGCGGGGGGGAGGGCTCCCAGGGGAGCTCCCAGGGGATATCGGGCTCCCAGGGGACGGGGCTGGATCGGTGGAGATGGGGGGCATGGCTGGGGCACAGAAGCGGGGTGGGGCGCGATCGCTCCTGCTCAAACCTAACTCGGATCTTCGGCCAAAATCTGGGAACCCTAACCCAAGGTCCGGAGATTGTACGTTTGATTGCACCGTTTTGAATTGCTAACAGCCGGGAGAAGGGGAGCCAGAACAGCAAATCTGGATTAAAGCCCCTCTCCCAGGGTAGGGAGAGGGGTTGGGGTGAGAGGATGTTTGAGAATAGCTTTGGCTGTAGCCGATGGTGCTAATAGTCCGTACTTTTGTTTAAAAAAACAGGCACAGCCTAGCCTGTTAGGTGTGGAATCGCTGGCCTTGGCGAATTCTCAAACATCCTCTGAGGGCGATTTGAGTTTTGTCAGTCAATCAGCGAATTGAATGAGGGCAATGACTGCGCCAGCTTCCATCAGAATTACTGCGCAACCTTATCGGAAAATCGCCTTGGCCTGCATCTTTACCATCTTCTTGTGTTGATTTTTGTCGTCGGTCGCCAGCCACCATGGATCCCTATTCCTTCCTCGAATCTGACCTAGAGTCAGATCTAGAATCTGACTCCTCCATCGATTCTGACCTAGAGTCTGATTCTGCCTTCGATGGTTTCGAGACCAGCGCCGGGTCCAGTTCCGAGGCTGGCTACCGGCTCGACCCCGCCATGTTGCGCTTGCTCCATCGCCTGCCCCGAGCCATGGTGGAGCGCTTCTCAGAGCCGGAACTGATCGCGCTCTACCGAGCCATTTCTCGTTCTACAAAGCATCCGATTGATGTCCGCTTCACCCTCCCCTGTTTACCCAAGCGGCTCTACTTTGTTTTTCTAGCGGGTTTTGATCACCGTGAAGGCTCGATTCGCACGGAGGGGCAGCAGCCTTGGACACCTGCCACAACGGCCTTTGCCATGGTCCTAGGCTTGGCCACATTCCTCACGGTCTATACCGTCACCTATCGGGTGATGCAGTCCCCTACGGTGGAGACGGGTGGAACCTCGGTGGCCCCGCTGGAGACAAACTATCCCACGGCCCTGCCCTGGATCGAGCGGCCCGAGGACTGCATCGGCGAAACGCGGGTTTGGCGAGATAATCTCTGCTTTGAATCGGAGCATGATCCGAATTTCCGCCGCTGAAAGGACGGCTGGGCCTGATTGCAAGCCAGCACCCTCAAATTGGAACCCTCAAATTAGCACCCTCAAATCGGCCCTGTGGCAAACTGGGGAAATGGTAGCTTCCTCCTCTCTCGTGACCCAGGCCCAAGATTCCAGCGCCCCCCTGGCCCAATCTTCCCAGCCCCGGCTGGGGTTCCAGCGCAACTGGCGCTGGCGGGGCTGGCGCGTTCGCTATAGCTTTCGGCGGGCCGCCAAGCCCCAGGGCAAGCCGCCTGTGATCCTCGTCCATGGTTTTGGCGCAGCTCTGGGCCACTGGCGCAACAACATCGAAGCCCTCAGCCAAGGCCAGGATGTCTACGCCTTAGATCTGTTGGGCTTCGGCAATTCTGAAAAGGCGGCGGCTCCTTACAGTCCGCTGTTTTGGGCCGATCAGCTCCATGATTTTTGGCAGAGCTTCGTGGGGCGTCCCGCCGTGCTGGTGGGAAATTCCCTCGGCTCGGTCACCTGCATGATGGCAGCGGCCCGCTATCCCCAGATCAGCCTGGGTTTAGTTTGGATTAATTTGCCCGATTCCTCGGTGCTGGGGCCGGAGCTACCGGCGATCGCCCAACGCACCCAGCGAGGCATCTTCGCCCTGATGCGCCCTGGGGTTCGGCTGGTGCGCTATGGCCTGACCTCGCCCTTGGTGATCAACCCCCTGCTGACGGCGATCCGGCCCCGGCGGATTTTGACCTACTGGGCCAAGAAGGCCTACTACAACCCAGCGGTGGTGGATGATGAACTGATGGATGTGCTGGGGCTGCCGCCCTACGATCGCGGCGCTCGCCAGGCCCTGCGGGCCATGACCCGGTTTGTGGCCAATGTGCCCAACGCCTATCGCGCCCGCCAGGCCCTACCGAAGCTGACGGTGCCCATGCTGCTGTTGTGGGGCAAACAGGATACCTTTGTGCCGCCGATGATTGGCCCCAAGGTGGCGGCGCTCAATCCCAGAATTCGCCTGGTGGAACTGGATCAAGCGGGCCATTGTCCCCAGGATGAATGTCCGGAGGTGGTGAATGGGCTGCTGCTGGAGTGGCTGGGGCAACTGGCGGCATCGGACGGGCAAGCTTGACATGGGCCAGAATCAGATTGACCCAGATCAGATCGGCCCAGATCAGATCGGCCCAGACCAGATCAACCATATCCATGTGGTGGGCATTGGTTTGGATGGGGCGGCCGGCCTGGCTGGACCGCTGCGGTTGCTGGTGGAACAGGCGGATTGGCTGGTGGGCAGCGATCGCCACCTCGCCTATTTCCCAGATCTCTCGGTCCAGCGCCTGGTGTTGGGAGACTTGCATGGGGCGATCGCCCAGCTCCAACGCTTTTGCCAACCAGCGCCCAGTGAGCCTAGAGCGACCAAAACTAGGAAAACAGCGGTCATCCTCACCTCTGGCGATCCACTCTTCTTCGGCCTGGGCCGACTCTTGCTGGAGCAACTTCCCCCTACCCAGCTCAGCTTCCACCCCCACCCCAGCGCTGTGCAACTGGCCTTTAGCCGCCTCAAGCTCCCCTGGCAGGATGCCGCCCTGGTCAGCGTCCACGGGCGGGAAATGGATCAGCTGATTGTGCTCTTACAGCGGGGCCATGGCAAAATCGCCGTGTTGACCGATCCGATCCAGAGCCCGGCGGCGATCGCCCGCTTGATCCTCAGTCTCAACCTGCCCATCACCTACCGCTGCTCGGTCTGCGAAAACCTGGGTGCTCCCCAGGAGCGGGTGCTGCTGGACCTGATGCCGGAGCACCTCCAAGACTTGAGCTTTGCTTCGCTGACGCTGGTGGTTTTGCTTGCCGCCAGTCCCGAGGATGAGACCTTGGAAAAACCGCTGCCGCTGTTGGGCATTGGCGATCGCCAATTCGCCACCTTCCCCGATCGCCCCGGCTTGATCACCAAGCGGGAAATCCGTACCCTGGCTCTGGCAGAGTTGGCTTTGCACCCCAACCAGGTGATTTGGGACATCGGCGCGGGCACGGGCTCTGTCTCGATCGAAATTGCCCGGCTTTGCCCCCGCAGCCGGGTCTATGCGATCGAACGCACCGCTGTGGGCATTGGTCTGATCCAGCGCAACCTGGCGCGGTTTGGGGTGGAGAATGTGGTGGCGATCGCGGGCAAGGCCCCCCTCGCCCTGGGCGATTTGCCCAGACCGAATCGGATTTTCCTCGGCGGCAGCGGCGGCGATTTGGGGGCAAGTTTGGCCGTTTGTGCCCAGCAGCTCTTGCCGGGAGGGCGCATCGTTTTGGCGATCGCCACCCTGGAAACCCTGGCCGAAGCCCAGCAGTGGTTCTCCGCCCAGGGCTGGGATGTGAGCATGATGCAAGTGCAACTTTCCAAGGCGACGGCGATCGCCCAGCGCACCCGCTGGACCCCTGCCAATCCAGTGACCTTGCTGACGGCTGCGCCTAGCCCGGTAGGGCAGAAGTTCCCAGCTAGCTTGAGCCGACCTCATCCCCCAACCCCTTCTCCGTCAAGTGGAGAAGGGGGGCCGGATCGGAGCCCCTCTCCCCTCCTGGGAGAGGGGTT
>JAAUQQ010000165.1 GCA_012032745.1 Synechococcales cyanobacterium RM1_1_8 | reverse complement strand
TTCCTCTCTCCAGATCTCTTAATTCCGCACATTTCCCCTGGCAATGAGGATGAAACGAACATGGGCCTACTGGTGCTTGAGCAGGTTGGACTGGAGCAATTCCCTGGACGATCGGCGCTTGGACAGTCGGCGCTTGGACAGTCGGCGCTTGGACAGTCGGCGCTTGGACAGTCGGCCCAGCGATCGCCCGCCCCCATCAGCTTCAGCCTGGCTGGGGGAGAGATGGCCCTGCTCCTCGGTGCCCCCGGCAGCGGCAAAACCCGGCTGCTCCGGCTGATCAACGGCCTTCAGTCCCCCAGCCAGGGGCAGATTTTTTGGCAGGGCAAAGCCCAGGCTGATTACTCGCCCCTGGCGCTGCGCCGACAAATTGCCTGGCTGCCCTCCCAGCCCCAGCTCCTGGGCATGGCCGTGGGGGAGGCGATCGCCTATCCGCTCAAGCTCCAGGGGCTGCCAAACTCGACCATCCAACCACGGCTGGAGCAATGGCTAGAAATCCTAGAGATTCCCACGGCCTGGCTGGGGCGATCGCCACCCAGCTCACCCTGGCCGAAGCCCAGCAGGTGGCCCTGGCCCGCGCCCTGGTGCTGGAGCCCCAGTTGTTGCTGCTGGATGATCCCTGGCCCGAGCTGGGAGCCGATACGCTTTCAGCAGCCTGGGCCAAGACCTTACCCCTGCTGCATCAGCGCGGCACTGCCTTGATCTGGGCCATGGGCGATGCTGCGGTACGAGCGGGCCTAGCTGCCGGTGCTGCTGATCTGGCTTTTCCAGCCGTCCAGCGCTTGCTCTGCCTCGGAGAGGGGGGCTTGGTGCAGGATGCGATCGCGACGCCTGCCGCCTGGGATGTCGCGGTGAAAACCGTGGCCTCCAGACAGGTTGATCGGCCTGAAGGGCTTCAATCGCCTGGGCAGTGGGATCAGGATTGGGACTGAGTTTTGGGGCTATGTTTTTGGGGCTATATTTTTGGGGCTATGTTTTTGGGGTGCTGAGCGGACACGACCTGACAGCGCGTGACACAGTGCCATGTCCCCAAGGGATTGATCAATCAGATGGGCAACATCGCGTTTCTTCGCGCTATGCCATTAGGGCCGACCGCCGAGTCTCGTTGCTGCTCGCCCCAGTACCGGCATCCTCGGCCTCCAGCACCTCTAGGTGAAACCGGTAGCCCACATTGCGCACGGTTTGGATCAAGCTGGGCTGACGGGGATCCACTTCTAGTTTTTTGCGTAGCGAAAGAATGTGGGTATCCACCGTGCGGGGATTGTCGATGCCGTTGGGCCAGGCCCGCTCCAAAATATCGCTGCGGCTAAGGGGCAAGCCCGCTGCCTGGACCAACACGTAGAGCAGGCTAAATTCCTGGGGAGTGAGGTCGATCTTCTCCGCCTGGAGCTTGACCCGCCGCTGGATCAAGTCAATCTCCAGATCGCCGTAGTGGAGCAGCGCCGGGGCGAACTGGAGCGCTGGCGTCGGGTCAAGGCATCGATGCGGGCCAGAAACTCCTGCATCCCAAAGGGCTTGCGCAAATAGTCATCGGCTCCCGCCTGCAAGCCACTCACAATATCTGCCTCCTCCGCCAGGGCCGACAACATGATCAGCAGCGAGGAGGAATGTTCCTGAATCCAGCGACAGAGCCCCAGGGCATCACCATCGGCCAACTCTGTATCCAAAATAACGAGGTTTGGGGAGTCCTGGGACAATTTCGCCTTGGCTTGGCTCACCCCCGTGGATTGAAAGACTCGATAGGTTTGCTGCTGCAAATGCCAGGTCAGTAGCGATCGCAGATGGGGATTACCCGAAATCAGGTGAATCTGTAAAGAGTTAGCCACAGCGGGACTCTCGCTAAACGTTCCAGACTTGTGACTGCGCGTCGATTGTTCAGGAGCGCCATAAACTACCCTAGTTGAGATCTATGCGACCTATGCGACATTTGCCCCCTTAGGAACAATTCGGGCCGGAAGTCAACGCTTAGGGCCAGCTTCTAGGAGCGGTTTCATTGGCCAAACTATAGCAAATCTACCCTCAGGTGCTTTGTAACCTCTGTTACCTCCCTGGAGACCGTAGTGGAGATCTTGGCGGGGCGATCGCTGCGCCAACGGCCCCAGGGATCGCCCCAGCCATCGTTTCATCCACTCCCCAGTTCCCAGCCAGCCTCTCCCCAGTCTACATCGCCATCAAAACTGTCCTGGCAGATGATCCCATGGGGAAATAACGGTACAATTGAAGCTAGGAATGCTTGAGATTCTGCCCCATCCACGCCACCTTGTAGACCATCCGCCTGCTTGCCAGTTCCTGTTTTGTCACTTGTTGAGTCTCCAGCTTTAAGATTTTCCATGCTTCAAAACACCGATGCGATTCGTCACTATCAACAGCTCACCGATGCGTTAGTTGACTTCTGGCAGCGGGGTTATCGCTTTGATGACCTCCGCCTCTATGTGGATGGCTATTTGGCAGCGCTGCGAAACATGCGGGCGATCGAGCCGTTCCAAATCCACCGCCTGGAAGAGGAAATCGTGCGCTACCTGCGCGATCCATCCAACTTTGAACTATCCCAGCCCCAACCCCAGGTGGAATACGATTACCGCTAGCCGTCCCTCGCGACGGCCCACACTGCACTCGATCTATTCGCTGGATATGTTTTTCTACCTCAAGCAAAAGCGCTCGGGAGCTGTTCAATCTCTCCCGAGCGCTTCTTTGTGGGGTTGACTGGCCGTGTCACGTTGACTGATGGACTGAAAAGCAGGGCCGTTCAGCCAGCTCCAGGCGATCGCCCTAGGATGCCAAGGCCACTTCAGCCATCTGCTGAAGCTCACCATTTTGGTAGAGCTCAATCAACACATCCGAACCGCCGACAAACTCGCCATTGATATACACCTGAGGAATGGTCGGCCAGTTGGAGTATTCTTTGATGCCCTGGCGAATCTCCGGCTCTTCGAGCACATTGACCGTCTCGAAGGGAACACTCAAGGCGCTGAGAATCTGCACAACATTATTGGAAAATCCACATTGGGGCATCAGTTTATTGCCCTTCATGAAGACCATGATTTTGTTGTCTTGGACTAGGCGATCGAGTTTGGCTTTGAGTTCAGGGGTCATGGGTTTGAACGAGGTGAAGAATGAAATTTAAGCAAAGTAGTCAGTGCTGCTCCCCGGACTGGGGCTAATGGTGCTGCGGCCTGGCACCCAAGCTGGGTGCTAGGGATTCGCTGCCGCCCAGGTTGCTGGGGTGTAGGTTTTGAGGGCCAGGGCATGGATGGCCTCACTGGCCATGGCCTGATTCACGGCTCCGTAGACGAGCTGATGCTGTTTGACCAAGGACTTGCCTTCAAATTCTGCCGAAACGACAACCACTTGATAGTGGTCGCCACCGCCGGTCATGTCTTGGACTTGAACCTCGGCATCGGGCAGCTTGGCCTTGATCATGGTTTCCACGTCATCGGGTCTAACCATGGCGGTTTAGGAATGGTAAACGAACTCTCCCATTGTAAGGGCCAATGCAAGGGTGTAAGGCTCGAAGGTGTAAGGCTCGAAGGTGTAAGGCTCGAAGGTGTAAGGCTCGGCGTAACGGGCCAATGTCCAGACCGGAGGCGGAAGGGGGAGGGCGAGGGGCAGCGGTTTTTTAGGCGGGCGATCGCGCCCCATCCCCAGCCTCTAACACCGCCAACACCGCCTTAGGGGGCAGTTTGTCCTTGAACCAAATGATCGGGATGGGGAGCTGCTGAAAGTCCACGCCCGCCCTGTCCAGGTTGAGGCGTTGGGAAATGGCCAAAATCAAGTCCGTGCGGCCTGACTTTTGCACCTGGGCAAACTTCTTGCGCAGGTATTCGGGCCGCCAATAGCCGACGATTTCCAGCAGATGCGATCGCCCATCGGGATGGACCAGCCGAAAATCGGGAATCATCACGCTTCCCGGAATCGGAATCAAATCCACCTCCCGCTCCAGCCGCCAATCGCTCTTGAGTTTCTCCCAGCGCTGGACAAAGGATTCCTCCAACATGCTGTCATAGGTCTTGCCGGGCGGGTAATGGCTGACCAAGCCACAGTCCGCATCCAGGCTAAACCGAGCCGATCGCTTCTCCTGGGTGTAAAAATCCTTGCGCTGTAGCTCCGCCCGCAAGGACCAGCGGCTGACGTGGAGCAGGGCAGGCAAGAGCTTGGCGATCGCCAAACCATAGCGGGTGCTGGCCTTGAACAAACTGGTGGGGCCATCCACGGTAATCGTAAAGCCCTGGTCCGGCTCCCCTTCGATGTAGGCCATGAGCTGAAACAGCTTCAAATAGCGAAACAGCAGCTTGTACTCGCCGGGGTCATTGCGGTGGGCATTGAGCACCAGCCGGGTGGCCTGGTAAAAAATGCCCTGGACCTGGGAGAGGTTGTAGCGGTGGATCAGGGCCTCCGCAGTGGGTGGATTATATTGGGTCAGAATCCGGTTTTGGGGCAGGTCCGCATAGAGGCCCTGGCGCACCGCTTCGGCCAAGACCTCCTGGCCGAGGGTTTGGGTGAGCTGGGTGGCGATCGCCTCCAGGGTCCGCTCCGTTTGGCGGGGACTGGGGGCCATCTGGGCCGCAGCGGCAAAGACAAGGGGCCGCAGCTCTCCCGGATCCAGCGGACTCACGACTTCAAATTCGCAAAATCCCTGGCGCAGCAAATGGGCCAGCCCCCGCTGGATCTTAAAATCTGGACTATGGCCTTCGATCTCCGCAAGCTGTTGATCCAGCTCCCCCTGGGGTTTACCCTGGGCCTGGCCAAAGCAATCGATCAGGCTTTGGGCGAGGGCGAGGTTTGCCGGTTCCAGGGCCAGCCGTTTGGGGTCAACGCTCTCGCCGGAGAACCGGTTGATCAGCAGATCGCTGGGGAGCATGGCAGATGGGTGATTGGCAGATGGACCATGAACGATTCAAAAATCAGGCTAGAAACCTTCGCTGGCGACATTCAAGGGCCGATCAGCGCATAGGATTTTAAAGGCACCTCACCCAACACCATGACCCACTCCACTGATATTAAAACCCTGGCCCGCTGGATGGCGGCAGATTTTAGCAACCAGCCCCAGGCCTTCGAGAACCCACCGTTCTTCGCCCACATTCGGGTTTGTATGCGGCCCCTGCCCCTGGCGCTGATGGGCGGGGTCAGCCTCTACCTGGAGCAGGCCTATGACATCAACCTCAAGGCTCCCTATCGCGCTCGGGTGCTGAAATTTGAGCTTCAGGCAGGCCAAATTGAACTGGGCAACTACGAAATTATCGATGGCGAAAGCCTGTATGGCGCTTCGCGGGAGCCCGAGCGCCTAGCCCAACTCCGGCCAGAGCAGATCCGCAAGCTGCCAGGCTGTTCATTTCAAGTGGCCTGGACTGGCCATAGCTTCAAAGCCGTGGTTGAGCCAGGGAAATGTTGCCGGGTGACGCGCAAGGACCAGGAGACCTACCTAGATAGCGAGTTTGAGGTGTTTGCGGATCGGCTGGTGAGCCTGGATCGAGGCCGGGACTTGGAGACCGATGCCCTGGTCTGGGGCTCCATCGCGGGGCCGTTTGAGTTTGAGAAGTGGGGGGATTTTTCGGGTGAAGTGATGATCTAGGGGAGGCTGCTGTCTGGACGAAACCTGGCTGGGATGGCCCGGCTAGGCTGCAACGGCCAAACCCAGGGCATCCGCCAGTCGTTTGACATCCAGGTAGTCAGCGCTCATTTGAAACACGCATTCCGCCTTGATGGTTTCGTGGAAACGCACCTGCTTGAAGGCTCGCTCGATCAGCTCCACCGTGGTCAGGGTATCCAAGTCCACGGAGATGATCGGGACTTCTAGCTCTTGGGCGCGGGCGAGGATGGCTTCCCTGGGGGGGACGCGACCCGTGAGGATCAGGCATTGGGTCGAGGTTTCTAGGGCGGCGAGCTGGAGATCGGTGCGATCGCCCCCGGTTACCACGGCCATGTTGTGGCCCCGGCGAAAATATTCCAGGGCCGAATTGACATTCATGGCCCCAATGCAGAGGTTTTCGACCATCAGATCCAGGTGCTCCTTGCCGCAGAGCACCTCGGCCTGGAGGCGCTGGACCAGTTCCTCGACGCTGACGCTGCGCAGCAAATCCATGTGGGGCACAATGCCAAACACCGGAATGCCCTGGGATTCTAGGTAGGGTTTGACCTGGGTCTGGACGACCTCGACCGCAGCCTGGGGCACATCGTTGAACAGGATGCCGAGGAGGCGATCGCCCAATTTCTTCTGGGCCGACAGCACCGCATCAATGCTGGTCAAGTCCACATAGGGGGCGACCAGGAGCACAGCGGCCTCCAGCGCCTCCGCCATTTCTACCAGGGAAAGATTAAACAAAAATCCTTCGCTCAGGGTGCCTGGCCCCTCCACCAGCAGTACATCACTCCCGCTGGGCTGACCATAGGCCTGGCTCAGGGCCTGGCGATAGTCCTGGCGGTCTTCGCCCGCCAGCCGCTGCTGCAAAATCGACTGATCGAGCATCAACAGCGTCGGCTGGAGCTGGGCACCGCTGAGCTCTAACACCTCCGCCAGGAAGCGGACATCTTCATCCATGGCGCTCGCACAGCCCGCTGTCCCGGACTGATGGGGGGCATCTAAACAGGTTCCCAGGGGTTTGCCATAGGCAATTTTTTGGCCCAGTTCGCCAAAGCGCTGGGCCAAGCTGAGAACCATGGCTGATTTACCACAATGGTCCTCCACAGAGCCCACCAACAGGCACTTTGCGGTGTTTGACACGCCCTTCTCCGCTATTCCAGTCTCAAAAGGTTTAGGGTTTCAGCCTACCGTCTTTAGCGGGTGCGATCGCACAATTCCACCCTAGGCATCTTCATATTGCAACAAACGCCGGTAAAACGACTGGGAAAAGTCAGTCATCTTAAAGCGCTTGTGGTTGATCAACAGCTCAATCAAACATTCAATAAATTCATGGTTGGCCAGGGTGATTTCATAGTCCAACTCCGAATTGCCATCGAACTGAATTCGACAGCGCGTCATCTCCGCTGGCAAATTGGAGACAAACCAGCTCGCCACAAAGGGGACGCTATTGCCGCCTTCAATGCGGCGCTCGCCCTCCAGCGCGCCTTTTTGGTACAGGCCAATGGCAAAGGGCAACACCTGGCGCTTGTTTTGCTGTGAGTAGTAGGGAAGATAGACGCCCACAGCCTGCTTGGGGGCGGGGGCCAGTTGGCTAAAATCCATGGAATAAGCGGTGCTCCAGCATCGTCAGCCCTTAGATTACCCTCTTGACGATAAAAATCACCGGCTTCGCCCCAGTCCCTGCCACTCCAGTCCTGGCACTATCCTAGAACCATCATAAAACCGTCTGTCTTCGAGGTTTCCCCAGGCTATGTCCACTGACTTAATTGGAAAAACCGTCGCGGTCACCGGGGCCTCGGGTCGCCTGGGCCAGGCATTGCTGCGGTCGCTCCAGGCCCAGGGCGCTGAGGTGATTGCCCTGAGTTCGAGCCGCTCGGCAGTTGTGATCGCAGCGGAAGATGAACCGGAACCGGAAACTGGCTCGGGGCAGAAGGCCCCGGCCCAGGCGGTCAAAACCGTGCTCTGGCAGGTGGGGGAGGAGCAGGCCCTGGCTCCCTGGCTGGCCCAGGTGGATATTTTGGTGATTAACCATGGGGTGAATGTGATGGGCGATCGCACCCCCGCTGCCATTCACAATTCCTACGAAATCAATGCCTTCTCCGGCTGGCGGCTGCTCGAACTCTTTCTGGAGCGGGTTGAAACCCAGGCCCGAACCCAAGCCCAGAATCAGGATCAAACCCCAAGCGATCGCCAAACGTCCACCCCAGAGGTCTGGGTCAATACTTCCGAGGCCGAATCCAACCCCGCCTTCAGCCCGCTTTATGAACTGAGCAAGCGCACCCTGGGGGATCTGGTCACTCTGCGGCGGCTGGATGCCCCCTGCCCAATCCGCAAGCTGATCCTCGGTCCCTTCAAAAGCGACCTCAATCCTGTAGGGGTGATGTCGGCGGACTGGGTTGCCGAACGGATCGTCGCCCTGGCGGTGGCCGGGCGGCGGAACGTGATTGTGACGATCAATCCCCTGACGTTTGTGACGTTTCCGCTGAAGGAATTTTATGTCTCATCCTATTTTCGGTTGTTTACGCGATCGCCCAATCCCAGCCCAACCCAGAGCCCAACCCACAACCCAGCCTCGAAACCGGATTAAACCAGGTTCCGATCCGTCAAAATCTCGTAGCCATCGGGGGTCACCAACACCGTATGCTCCCACTGGGCCGAGAGGGCCTTGTCCACCGTCACCACGGTCCACTGGTCCCGCAGCACCCGCGTTTGCTTGCTGCCCGCATTCAGAATCGGCTCGATCGCCAGGGTCATGCCCGCCTTGAGCTTGACATTGCGCATTTCGCTGGTGCGGTAGTTAAACACCGAGGGCTCCTCGTGGAGATTGCGGCCAACGCCGTGCCCCGTATAGTCTTCCACCACCGCGTAGCCATGGGCCTTGACGTGGTCTTCCACGGCTCCAGCGATGTCCAGCAGGTAGTTGCCTGCCTTGACCTGGGCAATGCCTTTATAGAGCGCTTCTTCGGCGACGCGAATGAGCTGGGCGGCTTCGGGGGTGACGCCGCCGACGGCGATCGTGATGCAGGAATCGCCGTGGAACCCTTGGAAATAGGCCCCCGTATCGACCTTCAACACATCCCCCGCTTTGATTTCTTTCTTCTTGCGAGGAATGCCGTGGACCACTTCATCGTTGATCGAGGCACAGATGGAGGCGGGGAAGCCGTGGTAACCCTTAAAGCTGGGCGTTGCGCCCATGGCGCGGATGCGCTTTTCCGCATAGGCATCCAGATCTGCCGTGGTCATGCCGGGGGCAGCCAGCTCAGAAACCTCTTTCAGCACCGTGGCGACAATGCGTGAAGCCTGGCGCATGATGTCGATTTCGCGCTTGGACTTAATCTCAACGCCCCGGCGCTGCTTGATGGTGGGACCTTTATTGGGGGCCAGGAGACTGCCAAAAATGTTCATAGGGATGTGTCTAAAGCGAAGTCCAGGGCAATGTCTTGAAATCGGAGCCCTGGGGTTTCCCAGGTCACTCTTTACATAAACTAGCAGAATCTCGCAGGGCTGGGGGCTGTAGCCGAGTGGTTGGGGCTAGGTCGTCACGTCCCAGGTATTAGTAGACAGGGCGCGTCAGCAATGTAATCATGGAAGACTGTGAATTCTTGGCAACTGAGTTATGAGCGCCCAGCTAATCCGCTCCATCGAAGAAGAGCAGCTCAAGTCCGACCTTCCGCAAATTAATGTGGGCGACACCGTCAGGGTGGGTGTCCGCATTCGCGAGGGAGAGAAAGAGCGTGTTCAGCCCTACGAGGGCACTGTCATTGCCATGCGCAACGGCAGCATCAATGAAACGATCACGGTCCGAAAGATTTTTCAAGGCGTTGGGGTCGAGCGGGTTTTCCTCGTTCACTCGCCTTTGATTGAGAGCATTAAGATCATGCGTCGCGGAAAGGTGCGTCGGGCAAAGCTGTTTTATTTGCGCGATCGCGTCGGCAAGTCCACCCGCGTCAAACAGCGCTTCGATCGCCCCATATAGACCCAAAGCAAAACCTCAATCTGAATTTTTTGGGGTTTTGTCGCTGCCAAATCGCTGGCGAGGCTCTGTCCCAGCAGTATCCAGACAGCATCCAGGCAGCGGCAAATCTCAGCAGCAGTTTTGAGCGCTCCTGTGATAACTTTAGGAGGATTAAGCATTATCAGGCTGCTGAGCTGCTTAATTATCCTTCCTGCGTCCTTAGTTCAGTTGGTAGAACGTCGGTCTCCAAAACCGAATGTCGGGGGTTCAAGTCCTCCAGGGCGCGTTTTATTTTAGGTTCTGTCCTCCCCACCCTCCGGCACGGCTTCCCCAGCATTACCCTGGAAAGCTTGCTGGATAGACTCTGACGCGACGCCAAGGGCCAGAGTCCAGGGCTGAATCGCCCCCTCAGAAAAACTATTGTGTTTTGTTTGACAAAAGCGATTTGGCCCGGCAATATAAATAAGGCCCGCGAAGAAAGTGGGCACAACCCACCATGGGCTTGTAGTTCAACCGGTTAGAGCACCGCCCTGTCACGGCGGAAGTTGCGGGTTCGAATCCCGTCAAGCCCGTTTCAAGAAGCTCAGCGTCATCGGCGCTGGGCTTTTTGATGTCCCCCTCTCCCCCGCTGCTGCCATGACTGTTCGCGTTCGCATTGCGCCCAGCCCCACCGGAAATCTCCACATCGGCACCGCCCGCACCGCCGTGTTCAACTGGCTCTTTGCCCGCAGCCAGGGCGGTCAGTTCATCCTGCGCATCGAGGATACGGACTTAGAACGCTCCAAGCCAGAGTTCACCGCCAATATTTTTGCGGGTCTGCAATGGCTGGGCTTGGGCTGGGATGAGGAGCCGGTTTACCAATCCCAGCGAGCGGAGCTGTACCAGCCCAAGATTCAGCAACTGCTGGATCGGGGCTTGGCCTACCGAGCCTATGAAACCCCCGAAGAGCTGGATGCCATGCGTACCGCCCAAAAGGCAGCCAAACAGGCCCCGCGCTACAACAATCAGCACCGCAATCTGACACCGGAGCAGGAGGCTGCATACCAGGCGGAGGGCCGCCAGGCGGTGATTCGCTTCAAGATCGAG
>JAAUQQ010000164.1 GCA_012032745.1 Synechococcales cyanobacterium RM1_1_8 | reverse complement strand
GGTTGCATTGTGATGATGCATGCGCTCATTCAAGATGTGGAAATCTTGCCGGGGAAATACGTTCCCCTGGTTCAATTATTGTGCATCAGGACCAAGCTGACCGCCTACCGAACGCCAAGCCTTCGGACCAAAAGTTTTCCCATCATGTTGTGGAAGTCAACAAAGCCCTACTGTCGGGCTATCGCTGCGCAGAAACAGGCAGTTGTGACCTAGACGCTATTCAGAACCAGCATCATTATGGACGTGACTAAGGGTGGCCCAAAATCAAAAATTAAGAATCAAAAATCAAGAATCAAAGTCATTGGGTCTATCGTATTTATCTAGGTCTATTTGCTGTTTTAACGCCCTGCTCTGCCCATGGGATCCAGCCTCCCCATAGATCGCCCAAATCTGAACCTCCCCATCCTGCCCCCCGACGGCCAAATATTGCCCTGGGCCGACCAAGACAAACAGGACCAGCCAGGCGGATGACGATCCATCACTTGAATGGGGTCGAGGGCTAAATGCCAGAGGCAAATATGCCCATCCTCGGCAATAGAAGCCAGAATGCCGGTCCCCGGCTGAAAGGCTATGTCGAGCACCTTACCCAGGTGGAATTCTAAGGCCCAGCTCTCCCAGCCGATGTTGTCATCTTCCATCCACATGGTGATCAGCTCCCGGCTGGGAGCAGCCAGTAGGGGGGCGGCAGCAGAGGATTTGGGGGGAAGCAGCCAGGCTAATTGGCGAATTTTGGCAGGGAACCCCCGCATTAGGCTAGGCAACTCTGCCTTTGTTTGGGGCGCACGCCCGAGGCGACGCAGCTGAGCCCAATCTAAAATGCCGATGCTGTTGTCGCGAATGGATGTTGCGAGGTAGCGACTGTCGATGGACCAGGCTAGCTGCATGGCGGGGGCTTCTAGCTCCCATTGAAAACGACAGTCATCCCAGTTGTGTCGATTCCAGAGGTGGACTCGATTGGCGGCAGCGATCGCTAAACAATTCCCGTCCGGCGACCAAGCCATATCTTGGATAGCCCCCGCAGCCTGTAGTTGTGCCAGCACTGAAGCTTGATCCAAATCCCAAACTTGAACAGTCTTGCCCTGGGGAAAGGCAAGCAAATTGTCCTGAGGATGCCAGGCCAAGCGATCAATCCAAGTGGAGTTCCCTTCCAACACGTCCCAGGGCTGCAAGCCACCGCCATGACATTGATCGGCCTGAAAACCATCGACTGGGAGCTGCCAAAGAATAACTTCACCTTTTTGACTGCCCGCTGCTAGATAGTCACCCCCAGGGGAAAAGGCCAGTGCATCAATGGAATAGCCTTGGGCAGGTTGTAGCGGGTAGCACTCAAGTCCCTGGAGGAGTTGAACTTCACCATTGGCCGCTGCGATCGCCAGCCAGTCTTGGCGGGGAGACCAGGCCAAGGCAATGATGTAGTCATCGAGCTGAAACCGGTGGTATGGCCCTAGGAGGGAAGCAGTACCCATGGGACAAATTGCCTGAACCTGTTAGGTGAATGGCTCTTGGTGACATGTCAGACTGTTGCGCAAGATGAGTCCCATAACATTTCTTGCCAACGGTAAAACAGCAACGCAGCCGTCGTGGTAAACGGGACAAACTTCGACTAGAACGAGAATGGTTATCATTTTCATATTATCATAGAGATGTAAAATATTCATTCCTGGGTTTCCTGCCCCTTGGGCAATGCAACTTAAGTAACACAGCTAGCTAATAGCAGTACAGAATTTACAAAGCATTGGATGGGAGGGGGCTGTTCAATTTCACTTGTCTATTTCAAACGAAGTAAATTCTATCTATGTCTCAGCACACTTTGTTTGTTTGCACCTCCTGCGCCTTTGCCCCTGGTCAGCGGGATCACTTAGGCCAACGGGGAGGATATCACCTGTGGCAGAGCTTGTTGGCATGTCAACAACAAGAGCAGCTACTGCCGACTGTTAGGGTTCAACCCGTGGATTGTCTCAGTGCTTGCAATCGGTTCTGTGCGATCGCGATCGCCTCTCCCGAAAAGACGACCCTCATGTTTGGCGACTTACCTGCCCAGGGCAGCGCGGCTGCCATTGTTCAACTGGCGACCCAGTATGCAGCCAGCCGCGATGGGCTGATACCCCGCAGGGAGCGTCCTCCCCTATGCCAGAAAGGAATTTTGGCTCGCATTCCGCCCCTGTTGCCTCCCCAGTCTTGAGGCCTGTTGACTGTGGACTTGGAGCGTAACAGCATGGCTCCGCTGCTCATTTCACCCTGACGAATCACCCTGACTCATAGATCGGTTAGTCTGGAATGTTCCACATTGGCCATGCATAGTAGTATGTGAATAGTACTACGCTAGCCTCGGCAAGGTTCTCAATTACCCCTGACTCTATCCCAACAATCCGGGCGCTAGCCACCATGTCACATTCATCTCAACCCGCCGCTGAGCCCTGCGTCACAACCTTTGATGAGTTTGTGCAACTGGCGGATTATTCCCTGATGGACAGCCTCAATGCCGACCCTGACGCCACGGTCGATGGTGATGATCACCGTCCTCGCCAGGTTTTCTCGGGGCATTTCGTTCCTGTGGCACCGACACCGCTGGCAGAACCAGAATACGTAACCCACAGCAGCACCTTCTTCAAAGAGCTTGGATTGAGCGATGAGCTGGCGTTTGACGAGCAATTTCGCCGGGTGTTTTCGGGGGATCTTTCGGCTGCGCGTGAGCCGATGCGTCGGGTTGGCTGGGCAACCGGCTATGCACTGTCGATTTACGGCACCGAATATATCCAAAATTGCCCATTTGGCACAGGCAATGGCTATGGCGATGGTCGGGCGATATCCGTGTTTGAGGGACTGTTCAATGGCCAGCGCTGGGAAATGCAGTTGAAAGGGGGTGGCCCAACGCCCTACTGCCGGGGTGCCGATGGGCGCGCGGTCCTGCGTTCAAGCGTGCGCGAGTTTCTAGCGCAGGACTATATGCATGCTCTAGGGGTTCCCACCTCGCGCTCGTTGACGCTGTATGTTTCCAAATCTGAGACCGTGACCCGGCCTTGGTATGCTCAAGACTCCCACTCCTTTGAGCCGGATGTTTTGGTGGAGAATCCTGTGGCCATTTCCACTCGCGTTGCCCCCTCTTTTTTACGTGTGGGTCAGCTAGAGTTATTTGCCCGCCGCGTTGGCGAAGCCCTTCCAAAGCAGGGTCGCAATAATGCTCATCCAAATGCATTGGAGGAGCTGCGTATGATCCTGTCTCATTTAATTGAGCGAGAATACAAAAGCGACATTGACCAAAGCCTCGGTTTTACAGAGCAACTGGTTGAGCTGGCTCGGCAATTTCGCCATCGTCTCACGGCCCTGGTCGCAAACTGGCTTCGCGTTGGCTACTGCCAGGGTAATTTTAACAGCGATAACTGCGCTGCGGGTGGCTTTACCCTCGACTATGGACCCTTTGGGTTTTGTGAAAAGTTTAACCCTTGGTTTCAGCCTTGGACGGGCGGCGGCGAGCATTTTTCATTCTTCAATCAGCCCAATGCAGCGGAAGCGAACTATCATATGTTTTGGAAAGCGGCCAGACCACTGCTGGCGCAAGATGTTGAAGCTTTAGAACAATTCGACAAAGTGCGCCACGGCTTTGCAGAAGCCATGCAAAAACAAGTCCAAAACACCTGGGCGGCCAAACTTGGCTTAACCGAATTTAACCTAGAACTATTCAAACAATTAATGCAGTTAATGACCCAGTCAAAGGTCGATTACACCATTTTTTTCCGCGAGTTATCCCATTTACCCAACGACATTTCAGCCTTGAAGAGGAGCTTTTACATTGAGACTTCACCGCAACTCGATGGGCAATGGCAAGCTTGGCTCAAAAGCTGGCGCGATCGCGTCACGGACGGGGGCGATCTGGCTGAGATATCAACAAACATGAAGCGGATCAACCCCAAATATGCATGGCGAGAGTGGTTGATTGTTCCTGCCTACGAACAAGCCATGCAGGGTGACTACAGCTTAGTCAAAGAGCTGCAAGCAGTGCTTAGCCATCCCTATGATGAGCAATCGCAAGACGTCGAAGATAAATACTACCGTCTAAAACCCAAGGCGTTTTCTAACGTTGGTGGTGTGTCGCACTATAGCTGCTCATCGTAAAACACTGCCAGGAGATCGCTGGGTTTGAGCAAAAACGAAATCGGTAGTCCACCTTCGTAAAGGACATAGAAAAAGGCTTGATCGTGAAGGACATACCTGAACAAGGTTCTGCGTGATGGCGACTATTCTTCATCCTTTACGAAATAGCGCTACCACGAAATCAAGCATCCCCAACCTCTCGGTAAACGCCAGAGTCCCCGTGGCAGAATGGGGCAAAGCAACAAGGGTGGAGAGGATTGATCAATGCCCAGGCCAAAGATTCTTGACCCAGACAAATCCTACACATTTTGTTCCTACTTTGAAATGGCCCAAGAGCCTGAGGATATTCTGGCGGAATTTGGCTACCGCTTAAACCAAGCCACCCTTTCTCTGCCCGCTTCCCATGGCGCTTTGGAGCTGTTGCCCGAGCTGCTGCGGCGTCTTGAGCGGACGTTGCCGGTTGTTACGCTCACCAGCGAGATGGCCCGTCGAGAAACCTTGGTTGCGCCTATTCTGCTTGAAATTGCAGCATTTTGCCAGTGTCAGCTCCGGATCGAATATTCGCTAGCGGTCAACCAGTGGCTGAAGGGGAGTCTGGATTATCTGTTGCGATCGACTCAGAATTTTCTGGTAGTAAAAGCCAAGCAAGACGACCTCTCCCGAGGCTTCACGCAGATGGCGGTGGAGCTGATCGCCCTAGCCGAGTGGGACGAGACCCAGGATTTTCTCTACGGGGCGGTGACGATTGGTGAGGTCTGGCGCTTTGGCTGTTTGGAGCGGAGCAGTCAAACGATCACCCAGGATTTATCGCTGTTTCGGGTTCCGGCGGATCTGGAGGGGCTGGTTAGCGCGATCGTTGGGATGATGGAGCGGGAAGCCGTTGAAGTGGTGTAGGACGAATCTTGAATGCAAAACCCCTTAGGGGGAGAGGGCTGGCAGCGCTAGACTGGGCTTGGCGATCGCCGGAACAATCCGCTCCGCCGCCAACCGCCCGCCAAACAAATTCCTCGCCGCAGGCCCCAACTGTAGCGCCGCCAGTCCACCGCTGACAAACAGCTCCAGCCCCGGCCAGCGCAGATGCTGATCCAACACCGGAAGACCGTTGACCAGTTCTGCGGGATGGCTCTGCTGAATCGACTGGAGCAACGGATGTTGCGCTGCATCGAGCGTGCTGCCAGTGGCGAGCCAGATTCGCTTTGCGGTGCAGTGGG
The DNA here is from genome assembly GCA_012032745.1 of Synechococcales cyanobacterium RM1_1_8. Classification (GTDB taxonomy): domain Bacteria; phylum Cyanobacteriota; class Cyanobacteriia; order PCC-9006; family JAAUQQ01; genus JAAUQQ01. The sequence continues at coordinate 5,315 of JAAUQQ010000164.1, read as the reverse complement.
CATTTCCCCCTGCTAATTCAGGCTTATTTGAGCCTAGTTCATCGAATTCAATCTGCCACTGGTTATCGCCCCACGTCGCTTGCTTGACTTGGCAATATTCTAAAAACTGGACCTTGCCATCGCGGCTCAACCGTCGCAGCTTGGTTAGCACTTCCGGCGTAAACGATCCCCCATCCCTGGCATCCCGAATCATCTGCCAGCGCTTGTACCAATCGGTCTCTGCTGCAAATCCCTTGAGGTACTTGGGACCAAGCCAGCCGGGATCCGCATCAAACAGTTTCTCGCGGCAGTTACGCCGGGTCATCAACGTCACCCGAGCACCGCGCCGAACTGCGCCCAGCGCCAGATGCCCGCTGCTGAGGCCACCGCCAATAATCAAAATCTGTTCGCCCTGTAGGCTAGGCAACTGACGCAGGTCAACCTGGCTGGAATGGGCAATCCTGGCATCAGAACCACTGAGAAAATGCTCTAGCTGTGCCCGGACGGCCCAATCGGGCCAATGGGGTTGCCCAGAGCCAGTGGCCAAAATCACCCGCCGCGCTTTGACCAATCCAGCGGGGCTGTGCAGCGTAAAGGGGAATCGACCTGAGCTTAGCGTCAAACCTTCAACGGGATGGGGCAAAATGCAGTCTTCGAGCTGCCAGCGTTGGATCACGGCGGCACAGTGCTCGTTGAAAAGCTGAGTTCCTGGCAGGGCGTAGGGGGGATAGAGTTCGGATTCGCGACCTTCGGCAAAGTTGCGTAGCGCACCGGGGTGGGGGTCGGGGTGGTGAACGGCAGGCGATCGCAAATGCTCAATTTCCTGGGCTGCAAACTGCTCCCGCCATCGCTGCATCCACTGACCGCTGGGGTCAAATACCCGAAATTGCCCCCGGAGCTGAGGGCGCTTTTGCAAGAGATGGGTCAGGAGGGTTAGCCCCTGGGGACCGGCTCCAATGACGGCTAGTTTTAAGGTTGCAGGGAAAGCAGGCATCAGAGTTAAAATCCTGATTGACTGACAAAATTGACTGATGAAACTTGAATCGCCCTCAGAGGATGTTTGAGAATAGCTTTGGCTGTAGCCGATGGTGCCCATAGTCCGTACTTTTGTTTAAAAAAACAGGCACAGTCTAGCCTGTTAGGTATGGAATCGCTGGCTTTGGCGAATTCTCAAACATCCTCGAAGCTTGTTCCTCTCCGGTCAGCCTTCAGCTTGGTTTTCTTGGCTAGGTTCGAGGCGATGCCGTGATCCGCAGAGTTCAAACCTTAGCTAGGCCCGCAGCGCCATGACAGCGGCTTTAACCTGCTCGGCCACCTGGTCAATTTCGGTTTCCGTGGTGAAGCGACCGAGGCCGAAGCGGATCGATGCATAGGCCAGGGCGGCTTCGCGTCCGATCGCCCCCAGGACATGGGAGGGCTCCATCTTCGCCGAGGTACAGGCCGATCCCGATGACAGCGCCACAGTGGGTTGCAGGGCCAACAATAGAGCCTGGCCATCCACGCCTTCAAAGCTGAGGTTTAAGTTGCCCGCTAGGCGCTGGCTTGGATGGCCATTGAGGATAATGCCACCCAGGGGCAGGAGGGTGCGGTGGAGGCGATCGCGCAAGCTCCCCAATCGCTCTGCCTCAACCGCCATTTGCACCACACCCAGCGATACCGCTTTGGCGAAGCCCACAATCTGTGGTGTATACAACGTCCCTGATCGCAATCCCCGCTCATGGCCCCCGCCGTGGAGTTGAGGTGCGAGCTGCACTCGCGGGGCCTTGCGCCGCACATACAGCGCACCAATGCCCTTGGGGCCGTAAACCTTGTGGGCTGTCAGAGACATGAGGCTAATATTCATGGCTTGGACATCCAGGGGAATTTTGGCGATCGCCTGGGCGGCATCCGTATGGAAGAGGATCTGGCGCTCGCGACACATCGCCCCAATCTCCGCCAAGGGTTGCAGCACCCCAATCTCGTTATTGGCCGCCATCACCGAGACCAAAACCGTATCGTCGCGCAGGGCTGCCTCCAGCTTACCCAGGTCCAATAGCCCATCGGGCTCCACCGGCAGGGCGGTGATCTCAAAGCCCAGGGTTTGTAAATAGCGCATCGGGTCCAGCACCGCACTGTGCTCCGTCGCCAAGGTCACCATATGGCGACCCTTCGCCAAGTTCGCCTCCGCAGTGCCTTTGATCGCCAGGTTATTGGCTTCCGTTGCCCCACTGGTAAACACAATCTCCTCGGGGCGGGCATGGATTGCAGCGGCAATCTGCTCCCGCGCCAGCTTCACCGCCGCTGCTGCTTCCCAGCCATAGCTGTGGCTGTTGCTCGCCGGATTGCCAAAGGCTTCGGTGAAGTAGGGCAGCATCGCTTCCAGGACGGCGGGGTCCAAGGGCGTGGTGGATTGGCAGTCGAGGTAGATGGGGCGGCGCATGGGGTAGACCGGACTGGGAGCGGAGCGATTGCTGGGGAAACTGCTGGTCATGCGATCGCCAAGCCCTCCCAGGCATTACAATCGCGGAAATCGGGCAAGCTGACTGTAGAGTAACCCGGCTTAGAGGAATCCAGCTTCAGGGTTTTGGTGGGCTCAACGGGGGTCTTCCCCGCTCGCCTCCATCATCGGGTGACATCCCTACCCCATTTTAATTTAGGCAATATCTAATCGTGAGTTCTTCCCAATCCCAAATCCTCGTGGTAGGTGGCGCAGGCTACATCGGCTCCCACACGGTCAAGCAACTGATCGCCGCAGGCCATGACGTCGTTGTACTAGACAACTTGGTCTACGGCCACCGCGACATCGTTGATACTGCGTTGAAAGTGGAATTTATTGAAGGGGATATTGGCGATCGCCCCCTCCTGGACAAAATCTTCGCCAGCCACAACATCGGCGCAGTCATGCACTTTGCCGCCTACGCCTACGTTGGCGAATCCGTCACCGCCCCCGCCAAATATTACCAAAACAACGTTGTCGCCACCCTCAGCCTGCTCGATGCCATGGTGGCCGCAAACGTCAAAAACTTCGTCTTCTCCTCCACCTGTGCCTCCTACGGCATCCCCACCACCGTCCCCATCCCCGAAGATCATCCCCAAAACCCAATCAACCCCTACGGAGCCACCAAGGTCATGGTGGAGCGCATCCTTCAGGACTACGGCCCCGCCTACGGCCTCAACTCGGTCATCTTCCGCTACTTCAATGCCTGCGGAGCCGACCCCGAGGGCCAACTGGGCGAAGACCACAACCCCGAAACCCATCTGATTCCCCTGACGCTCCAGGCCGCCCTGGGCCTCCGCGACCACATCGCCATCTTCGGCACCGACTACCCCACGGAAGACGGCACCTGCGTGCGCGACTATATCCATGTCTGCGACCTAGCCGATGCCCACATCCTCGGTGTCGAGCATCTGCTCAAGGTGGCGACAGCGAGATCTTCAACCTGGGCAACGGTCTGGGATTTTCGGTTAAGGAAGTGATTGAATCCGCCCGCCGCGTCACAGGTAAGGACATCAAGGTGGTAGAAGAACCTCGCCGCGCTGGTGACCCGCCCGCGCTGATCGGCAGTGCCGAAAAGGCCCGCACCCAGTTGGGCTGGAATCCTCAATATGCCGACATCGACACCATCATGGCCCATGCCTGGGCTTGGCACCAAAAGCGCCACGGCTAACCTGCCCGCAGCGCTGCACCTCAGCCACGGCGGTGCCCACTCCCGCGCTACTCCCTGGTTTATTGGGGTTTGCCTTGAGCTTGGTGCGTAAGCATCGTGGGTTGGCGCATTAGGAACTTGTAGATTTTTAATGTCAAAAGCATATGGGCGCGATCGCATCCATCTGCTTTTGACATTGCGCTCCGTACAGCAGCCCTCGCATCAGGTCTTCAATCCGCCGCCGAAGTTACTTGGCATTCTCTCCAATAATGGGCATCGCGACATAGTAGTAAATCGTGAACAGAATGCCTGAAAAAATCTGTGCTCCCCAGGAGTCATGCCAAAAATAAAAGGAATCTTCGCCCCAGTAGACTGCCGCATTAGCTAGCACCATAATACGAGGAATGTTCAGTAACAGCGCTAGTCCGACGCCAACGACAGTCAACAGCAAGGTCTTAGTCCACTTCAGCTCAAAGAAAAGGCCTAGCATAAACGCAAATCCGGCGATCGGCACTGCCATATCAAAACCACTGCAACCCGAACCAACCTCGACGGAGCCTTCTCCTAAGGAGATCAAAATCCCATCTACATGAGAGCTTTGACCCAAGAGATTTAAGCCAAAATTGCCTAAATAAGCAGCGACTACTTCCATGGAATCGCCTGTTACTAGCAATCTAATGTTATTCAATAGATAAGTTAAACTGGGATATAGAGAGAAAAATAGTAGGCTGAGTTTGAGCGGATAATGGGTAAATAATCTAAGGCTAAACGTGAGAAATAGCGTTCCTGCAACCGCGATCGCGCAGCCCAACGCTTGAAAAGAAGAAGAATCCAAGGATATGAAAAATAGTCCGCCGCCCGTGATTACCGCCAAACTGGCTAATAGCTGATCCTCGGGCGAAAGCTCAAAGGTATCTGCCTCTTTCCGATACTTCAGCAATGCCTGAATACCGAAGAAAAGAAAACCTAAGTTAAGAATCGGGAAAGAAGAGCCACGGGCTAAGTCTATACCGATCAAGCGAAGCCAAGTTGGCAAGTAGCACAAACAAATGATTAAGCCTAGGGCGATCGCTCGATTGCGATTGGTACGATTACTCCAGCGAAGGGCATTCAGTACTTTGGGCCGAACTTTCTCTGGGACAGACTTAACCTTAGATAACATTACTCATCTCATAAGATTGCTCGCACTACTCGATCCGCAAAAGATTCCTATGTGCGTCGCTGGGAATGAGTGCCCACTCGTCCAAGTGCGATCAAACCAAACCCCGTGATCAGCAAATTGCCAACACTTGAAGAACTTTTCTTTAACATCCCCAGCTTGGCTTGCTTTTGCATGGCATCTGCTCGGAGCTGGAGTTCCTGCTCAGCCTGCTGCATTTGCTCAGGCGTGACGTTGGGGGCTAGGCTGGCATCTGCTTTCGCTTCGTCGAGCTGCTTTTGTACTGCTGAAGCTTGGCTGGTAATCGCTTCCGTTGCTTTTTTGTTGAAGGAAGAGCCATCGCGAATAGCAACGATACTACTGACTAAAAAGAAAACGCCAACAGCAAGAGAGAGTAGGGCAATGGGCTTTCTCAACTGGCGGGTATTGAGGCTGGAGAACAGCAGGCAGGCTGAGCCGAAGAGTAGGATGATGCTGCGATCGCCAATCTGTTGAAGCATCCCAATCCGCCATTCAATATTGCCGAAGCTAGAGCGGAAAGGCCAAGAACC
>JAAUQQ010000163.1 GCA_012032745.1 Synechococcales cyanobacterium RM1_1_8 | reverse complement strand
ACCCCCCAATCCCCCCTTGGATGTTCCCTCCCCATGGCCCCTTCGTTCTTGGACAACGCACCTCGTTTGTAGCCTAGGGTTAGGTTTGGCCCTCAGCGGTGGCCCAGCGCTGTTGGCCCTAGAATCGTCAGCAGCCCAGGCCCAGACAGCGGTGCCCCAACTCGTCCGCCAGGGCTATTCCCGCCTGGGCAGCAACGATGTGAGTGGAGCGATCAGCCTATTTGAGCGGGCCGTGGCCCAGTTTCCCCGGTCGATCGAAGCCAAGCTAGGCCTGGCGATCGTCTATCGCCGCAACGGCCAAGACCAGGACGCTTGGAACACCTACCAAGCCGTATTGGAGCAGGATCCAGACAACCTGCTCGCCCTCAAAACCGTCGGCCTGCTGGGGGGCTTTCGCTCTGAATGGCAGCCCCAGGGTATCGCCGCCCTCGATCGCTTCCTTGCCCTAGAGCCCGGAGATGGCGATGCCCGCGCCCAACGGGCGTTGCTCTATAGCTTCCAGGGGCGCTTCGCCGAGTCCTTGGCCGATTATGAAATTGTCCTCCAGCAAAATCCCTCACCGGATGTCCTGCTGGGCAGCGCCCAGATTTATACCTACAGCGGCGATTTTGTGCGCGGATTGGAGCTATTTGATCGCTACCAAAACAGCGGCAATATCATCCAGGGCAATGCCTTGATTGCCTATGCCCGCGCCCTACGCGGCACCAACAACCCCCTGCGGGCCGCCCAGATTTTGGAGGGCCAGTTGGGAACCGCCCTGAACGAACAAAATATCCAGGTGCGCTCCGAGTTGGCCCAGGCCTACTTGGATGCAGGCCAACCCATCGAAGCCATGGCGGTGTTGGAGCCCCTGCGGGGGGTGGCGGCGGCCCGGCTCCCCCTAGCGCGGGCGCTGAACGAAATTGGCCAGAACCAAGGCTTGCCCGATTTGGTTCAGGAGGCAGCGGCGCTCTATCGGGCGGAGCTGCGGGACAACCCCAGCGCCAACGCTTCCCTGCTGCGGGAGGCAGCGGATGTGCTCAGCGGCAACTCGGCGGATCGCGCTTTCTCCCTCGACCTCTACCGTCGCCTGGCCCAGCAGGCTCCGGGGGACACCATCCTGGCCCTGCGCATTCTCGTCCTGGAAAGCCAGCTCGGCCAGGTGGATCCGACTCAGCTCAACCAGCGCCTGGCCGCCCTGGTCAGCCCCCTGCCCACCAGCCGGGCCGAGCAGCTCGCCTTTGCCCAGGCCCTGGTGCCCCTCGACCCCCAGATCGGACTTCTGCCGGTCTATCAGCAGCTCCTGGCCGCCGGGGTGGATGTGCCGTTTCTTAACTTCCGCATTGCCCAGTTGGCAGTGGAACAGGGAGACTTTGCCAGCGCCCAAGCGGCCCTGGCCGCCTACCAAGCAACGGCGGCAGGAGCCCAGGATCTGGCTCCCCAACTGCTCTATGCCGACATTGAGCGCCGCCTGGGTCGCCTAGACGACAGTGCCAATCGCTACATTGCCCTGTTGAATAGCGGCAGCAATGATCAAGAGATTCAGCTCGCAGCCCTCCAGGGCCTGGCGGGGATTCGCCTCAGCCAGGGGCGCTCGGCGGATGCCCTGGCCCTTTACGATCGCCTCCTGGCCAACAATCCCCAAGATCTGAAGCTGTTGCTTTCCCGCACGGCGATCGCCTACGAAACCGAGCAAGCCTCCAAGTCCGAAGCCCAGGCCGTGGTCAACCGCTGGCTCCAGCAGCGCCCCGGCCAAACTTCCCCCGAACTCTATACCCTCGTGGGAGCCCTGCCCGCCGAGCCCCAGTGGGAGCAGCTCTACCTCTCCCTGGCGGCGGCAAATCCCACCTACGCGCCGGTCCAGGTGCGCTTGGTGGAGGCGATCGATCTACGCAATCGCTTCCAGGCCAGGGCCATGGTGGACCGCCTGGTGCGCCAGGCCCAGGGGGCCAATCCCAATCGGGCCGAGCCCTTTGTCCTCGAAGGGCAACTGGCGGAGGCCCTGGATGACCTAGAGCGGGCCAGCAATGCCTACAGTGCCGCCCTCCTGCGGGAGCCCAATAACATCGAAGCCCTCTCCCGCTTCGGCGGTCTGCGTTTCCGCCAGCGCGACTATGCCGCAGCGGAAGATTTATATACCCGCGTGCTCAGCTACCAGCCCAACGACCTGGGAGCCCAGCAAACCCTAGCGGAACTCTCCGCTGCCCAGGGACGCAAGATCGATGCCCTGGTCCTGTTTGATGAGCTGCGCCGCAGCGGCGTCAACGAGGCGGGTTCCAGCCTCAGAATGCGGCAGATCCAGGAGGATTTTTTACAGCAGCGGGGCTTCCAACCGGCCTGGGAGCGTTTTTAGGTCGCGCCCCGATGGCGTGGAATGGACTGAAATGATGGCTGGAACCTGGTTCTGAACGTTGCCGTCTGGCAGTCAAGCTACACCGTTACAGTCCCTTGGCCGTCGCCTGCCCCAGGGCGATCGCCCAATCAAAGCGTCCTATGAAATCGTCCAAACCCACCCAGCCTATCCGCCGTCCCTTGCTCCAATCCCTCCAACGGCCCTGGGGCAGGAGGGGCCTAGTGGTCCTCATCTCCCTGGTGGGCTTGCCCTTGGGCTTGCTGGGCGGCTGTTTCAATCTGCCGGAGCCCGGTCCAGACGCTGGATCGGGCTCCGGAATAGGGATAGTCCCAGGATCAGTCCCCACCCCCGAGCCTGGGACTGAGACGCCAGCGGCAGTCCCGGTTGCTGGCCCACTGGCCAAACAAACCCTCGATCCCAGTCAGCCCACCGCCCCCACCCCTGAGCTACTCCAGGAAAGCTGGCTGGCCTATCGCCAACGCTTCATCCAAATTGATGGCCGGGTGATCGACTGGCAGGCCGCCAGCCGATCCACCTCCGAAAGCCAAGCCTATGCCATGCTGCGGGCGGTGATGGTGGACGATCGCGAAACCTTCGAGCGCACCTTAAACTGGGCCGAGGCGAACCTGGCGCGGCGGACCGATGGGTTCACAGATGCTCCCCTGACCGATCAGCTCTGGGCCTGGGATTGGGGCCAACAGGGAGAAAAGTGGGGCATCGTCGATCAAAACTTTGCCAGCGATGGCGATATCGATGCCGTGACGGCGCTGATTTTGGCATCGCGCCGCTGGAACCGCCCCGACTACCTCAGCCTCGCCCAGGCCAAGCTCAAGGACATTTGGGATCTCTCCACGGTCACCGTTGGCGAGCAACGCTATCTCTTGCCGGGGCCTGCCCTGGCCTTTGACAAGGGCGATCGCATCCAGCTCAACCCCTCCTACCTGGCCCCCTATGCCTTCCGGCTGTTCGCCACCGTAGACCCCAGCCGCGATTGGCTCAGCCTCGTCCCCAGCAGCTACCAAGTCCTAGAAGAATCCTCTAACCTCTCCAGTCTTGGCCTCCCCAGCGACTGGGTCGAACTCAGCCGGGCCGATGGCCGCTTCCGCCCCGTGGCCAGCCCCAGCGCCCTCAAAAGCCAATACGGCTTCGATGCCTATCGGGTCTGGTGGCGCGTGGCGATCGATCTGGCCAAATACAATGCACCAGAAGCCAGGCAGTACCTCACAACCCACCTCCAGGAGTTCCAGCGGATCTGGGAGCAAGATCAGCGCATCGTCGCCCAATATGGCCTGGATGGAAGCCCTCTGGCAGACTATGAAGCCACCTCCCAGTACGGCATGCTCTATGCTGCCTTCCGAGAAATTGATCCCCAAATTGCAGCAGAACTGTTTCAGTTCAAACTGCTGCCCCGCTACAACGCCGGGATCTGGGATGACGAATCTGCCTACTACAGTCAAAATTTGGCCTGGTTAGGCCTCTTTCCGTTTGAAGACTTGACGGAGGTCTGGCCGTAGAGCATGTTGGGTCGTCTAGAATTTTACACTTCAAGATAAATAAATGCATAACACTGCGGACAGAGCGAGTCCAGGGTTAAGTCCAAGCTTAGGGCCAAGTCCACGGCATTCCTCCAGCCCAGCAGGAGTGCTACCCCATGGCCTTTTCCTGGGCAGGATAGAGCTAAGGGGTCGCCACTCAAAGCGATATAGATATCATTCAACATAGATTCTGGGGATTGCTTGTATCATGAAACGCCTGCCTCATCGCCGGACTGGAGCCCTCCAGCCATTGCGATCGCGTTTACCCTGGCGGCTCAGCCCGATTCTCTATCGGTTCATTGCCCTGGGGAGCATTGGCCTCAGTCTCGCCCTGCTGCTGCCCCTCACCCAGCCGCTGCACCTAGCGGCCCAGGCCCAGGATGGCATCACCCAGGAAGAGAATGAACTCATCCGGGAGTTTGCCCTGCCCAGCGAGCCCCCCCCCGCACCGGTCTATCGCCCCGCGCCGGAGCCTGCCTATCAGCCCCCGGCTCCCGAACCGGTCTACATTGCACCCGAGCCCATCTATGAGCCACCAGCTCGGGCCTATGAGCCTCCGGCCCCCGCACCGGCTGAGCCCGCCGCACCAGTGGGGGCAGATGACCTGGCTCCAGCGGCCCCAGAAACCACTGTGGACAATGAGCCCGAACCCGACACCGATGGGCTGGAGCAGCCGGAGGATGCGATCGCCACCGAGGGCAACCCCAAACCCGCCACCACAGGCCCCCTCAACCGCTACGTGCTGCAATTCAACCGCAGCCCCATCGTCGGCAACCGGCTACAAATGCGAGGCGTCTATTCCGAGCGACGTCTGGGCTTCACCCGGCCTCGGGGCTGGGATGTCAAGGCCGTCAAGGCCCTGATTCGCTATCAGCATTCCCCCACACTGCGGGCGGAGAATTCCAACCTCCTGGTGCGGGTCAATGACACCAATGTGGGCAGTATCCCCCTGAATGAACAAAATTCAGCAGTGGGTGAATTCCTCGTCGAAATTCCACCGGAGCTGATCCAGGACTATACCGAAATCACGCTGATTGCCCAGCAAAACAACAGCGAAACCTGCTCCGACCCAGCGGATCCCCTGCTCTGGACCGAAGTGCTACCCGACTCCAAGGTGGTGCTGGACTATCAGCCCAAGGCCATCAACCTGGATCTGGCCAACTTCCCCTATCCCTTTTTTGATCCCCTGGCCCTGGATGCCAACCAGATCACCTATGTGTTGCCCAAGGCGATCGATGACACCTGGCTGACGGCGGCGTCGAGGTTCCAAGGTGGCCTGGGCCGCAAAGCCGACTATCGCCCCCTCAACACCAGCCTGGTCAAAACCTTCGACAAACTGGCCTGGAACGACCGCCTCGTAATCATCGGCACCCCCGAGAACCAGCCCCTGCTCAAGGAACTCAAGCTGCCGCTCAACCAAGCCAAGGGCAAATTTGTAGATGGCAAAACCAAACAGCCCCTACCGGAGGATGTGGGTGTGGTGATGCTGGCCAGCATCCCCAAAAGCGGCAACCCCGTGCTGGTGGTCAGCGGCAATGGCCCAGACGGCATTCTCCGGGCCATCCAAGCGCTGCAAACCCAAGACGGCGAGGCCCTGGGCAGCGGCTCCATCAGCCTCGTGACCCAGACGAAAGCCATTCCAGCCCCCGAGCCCCGTGCCTGGCCCCACCACCTGCCCCAGGAGGACAGCTTTATCCTGGCGGATCTCGCCACCGCCGATGGCACCCCTTTCCAGGATGTAACAGTGCGCAGCATCAGTGCGCCGCCGATTGAAATCGATTTCCGTGCCCTGCCCGATGATCACTTCCTGCGGGGCAACGCCCTCAAGCTGAACTACAGCTATGCCGATGGCCTTAATCCCCGCAAATCCACAGTGGAAGTGGCCATTGATGATGTCACCATTGCCGGTCAGCGGCTGAGTGGTCGAGGGGGCCGCAATGAAAGCTTCAATGTCAGTCTGCCGGAGAATTTGATCAAGCCAGACTCGAAGCTGCGGGTTTCGTTCCAGCTCAGCCCCAAGGATGGTGAAGCCTGCGGCATCGCCAATGATGCCAATCTCTGGGCCACGCTCCACCGCGACAGCTCCTTTAAGCTCAGCCGCGAGATTTCCGTGGACCTGCCGGATCTGGCGCTCACCCAAGTGGGCTTTCCCTACGCAGCGCCCCAGGATCTGTCAGCCACGAGTTTTGTCACCGCCGCCAACCCCACGGAGAACACGATTCGCACCCTACTGGAGACGAGCGAGCGGCTGGGCCGTCTCAGCCGCTCCGATGCGGACCAGGTCAATGCTTACCTGGCGGACAACCTGCCCCAGGAGGAGCGGGATGGGGACAATTTGATTTTGATCGGGAGCCGAGATAATTTCCCCCTTGTGGAGGAGCTGAAACAAAAGAGCACAGCGGGCAACCGGCTGGTGATCGATGGCCAATCCTTGAAGGGCAAGGATGGAACCGTTATCCAGAGTTTCCCTGAGGGGAGGGGCATTATTCAACAGATTATTTCGCCTTGGAATTCGGAGCGGGTGGTGTTGGCGCTGACGGGCCAGGCTGACTCAGACCTGGCTTTGGTGGAGCAGATGTTTGAATATGACACCTGGTTTTTGCAGTTAGAGGGCGATACCGTTCTGGTCAGTCGCAATGATGAAACGGTCTCTAGCTTGGATCCCAACGCCTATGAGCTCAAGATTCTCCAGGCCAACAAGGTCCGACGTTTGGAGAACGTTGGGCCGCTGAGCAAGGCCTCCCGCTTCTTACAGGAGCGTTGGCTGATGCTGCCAGTGGCGGTCTTGACCCTGTGTTTGATGATGTATGGCATTTCTCAGATTTATCTCAAACGGGTGGGAGGCGCAAAGTAAATGATCCAAGCTAAATCGACTCAAACGGATCCATCTGCCCCTGACCCATCGATGACTGGCCAGGCTGGGGATAGGAAGCAAGCTCCAGGGGGGCTGGCTGGCCTCTTGGTCAATGGCGTCCCCAATCTGCTCGAAAGCTTCTTTGGCTGGTTGCCCACCCGGCTCCTGTGGATGGTGCTGGGCCTGCTGCTGGTGAGCGCGGTGCCGCTGGTGGTCACGCCCCTGGCGGTGTGGCAGCAGGGGCGATCGCCCTTTCCATGGTCTTCCTGGGCTGGCTGCTCGTCCAGCTCGAACAGCGGCGCAATGACACCAAGACCAGCGAATATATCCATTTGCTGATCATTTGGATCAGCGCCGTGACGACGCTGCGCTATCTCTACTACCGCACTTCCTACACGCTCAATTTTGACAATGGGGTGAATGGCTTCTTCAGTGTTTTGCTTTACACCGCTGAGCTGTATGCGATTCTGACGCTGTTTTTGTCCTATTTTCAGACCCTGAAGCTGCGCGATCGCACCCCCGTTGATATGGCCGCTTTTCCCCAGGAACAGTGGTTCAACGTCGATATTTACATCCCCACCTACAACGAAGATGTGGGGATTGTGCGCAAGACGGTGCTGGGGGCTCTGGCCATTGATTACCCCGCCGCCAAGAAGCGCGTCTATGTGCTCGATGATGGCCGGGCGGAGAAATACCGCGATCGCCGCGAAGAACTACGCCGCATGTGTGAAGAGCTGGGCTGCGAGATGTTAACGCGGGACAACAACGACCATGCCAAGGCGGGCAACATCAACACCGCCATGCGCCGCACCCAGGGCGACCTGGTGATGATTCTGGACTGCGACCACATCCCCTCGCGCCAGTTTCTCAAGCACACCGTCGGCTTTTTCTTCAACCCCAAGGTGGCCCTGGTCCAGACGCCCCACTGGTTCTATAACCCCGATCCCTTCGAACGCAACCTGCTCACGGGCGGCAAAATTCCCGTCGGCAATGAGCTGTTCTACAAGGTCTTGCAAAAGGGCAATGACTTCTGGAACGCGGCCTTCTTCTGCGGCTCCGCAGCGGTGATTCGCAAGGATTACGTCTTGGAAATTGGCGGCATTGCGGTGGAAACCGTGACCGAAGACTGCCACACCTCCTTTCGCCTCCATTCCCTCGGCTATGAGACGGTCTACTACGACAAAATCATGGTGGCCGGTCTGGCTCCGGAAATGTTCTCGTCCTATGTGGGGCAGCAGGTGCGCTGGGCCAGGGGCATGGCCCAGATTCTGCGCATCGAGAACCCCCTGCTCAATCCCAAGCTGAAGCTGTCTCTCGCCCAGCGGCTCTGCTATTTCAGCGCCACATCCCACTTTTTCTATGGCTTTCCGCGTTTGATGTACGCGATCGCCCCCACCCTTTTCCTGCTGTTTAGCATCAACCCAATCAAAGGCCTGGGCCTGGAGACCCTGGCCTATGCCCTACCCCACATCGTCCTCTCTACCTACGCCAACTTCATTCCCTACAAAAACGTCCGCTTCTCGTTTTGGAACGAGATCTATGAATTTGCCATGTCCTTCCAGGCGGGCTATGTCACCCTGTTGGCCCTGGTCAACCCCAAATTGGGCACCTTCAACGTCACCGACAAGGGCACCTCGATCACCCAGCGCACCTTCGATTGGGAGTCCTCCCGCCCCCTGGTGGGCGTGACGATTTTGGTCAGCATTGCCCTGCTCTCGGTGCCGGTCTGGCTGATCCAGCGTCCGGAAGATACGGAAGCGGTCTTGATCAACGCGTTCTGGGCAATTTTCAACTTGATCCTGCTGGTTTCAGCCCTGCTCGTCGCCTTTGAGCAACCCCAGTTGCGCATCGCCCACCGGCTGGATCGCAAGCTGCCCGTGACGCTCTACAGTCCAGATATGGTCTTGGAAGGCACTACGGTGGACATCAGTGAAACTGGCTGTCAGATGACCCTCGATAGCTGGCCGAACCTACCCGGCGAGGTGGAGCTGGAAATTCGCGGCGACTTTGGGGCGCGGGCCTTCGTCAATGGCCGCATTATTCGTGCCCTGCCGATCGCAGAGGATCAAATTCGACTGGCGATCGACTTTGTCGATCTCAGCCAGCCCCAAAAGGATGCCCTCAGCATCGTGATCTACTCCGATGTCTGGGAGTGGTATTCCCAAAACCGGGAAGGCTCGGACGATCCGATCAGCTCCTTCCAGTTCATTGCCACGAGTTTGATGCGCTCTTTCCGGGAGGCCCGCCCCGCCGACAGCCAGCGTCTGCGCAAGCAAATCAGAACGACGGTGCAGCTCTATTGGGAGGGTCATTTCTACAGCGGCACCGCCCTGGAGATCGACAGCCTAGGGCTCCAGATCGAATTGCCCAATGCCACCCAGGATCTTCAGCAAATGGGTGAATCATCGGCCTTGGTTGGCCTGTTGCTCACCCCCTCCAACGACAGCGCAGCCCTGCCCAGTCGGCTGTTGGGCCAGGTGGCGAAGGTGGAACAGATCAGCGATGACCAGGGCAGCCGCACCGTTGTCGAGCTGTTGTTCCCTGAACAGGTGATGGAGCGTCAGCGGCCCAAGATTCGCAATTTGATGCGGATTTTGTAGGTTGCCCTAGGCGGAACGCCCCTAAGCTGTCACCTCGGCTTCGCCCGTTGGCAAGAGATAGATCAAGCCTGAGCCCAGGGTCAAAATCACCGAAATCCAAAAGGCAACCTGGCCGATTTTCGCTCCGGGATCCGGCAGGGGAGCCATCAGCAGCAAAATGGCTGCGATCTGGCTGACGGTTTTGAGCTTGCCCCAGAGGTTAGCCCCGGAAATCTGGGGCTGGCTGACTCGCCAACCGGCGATCGCCACCTCCCGCGCCAAAATCAAAAACACCCCCCAAACCGGCAGCCGCCCCTCCGCCAGCAGCGCCAACAGCGGGGCCATCACCATCAGCTTATCCACCAAGGGGTCGAGAAACTTACCCAGCTCCGTCACCTGATTGAGCCGCCGCGCCAAATAGCCATCCAGCCAGTCCGTCGTCGCAATCAGGCCAAACAAAGCCACAGCCCACCAGCGCAGGGAGAGCGCGGCGGGCTGTGATGGAGAAAACTGAATAGTAGAAAGCTGGGGTTCAGAAAACTGGAGCAAAACCAGCAAAAAAGGAATACCAGCAAGCCGGGAGAGGGTGATCCAGGTCGGCAAATTAATGGAGCGGACCCAAGAATTAATACGCGCCACTGCGATTGAATATGACTCCGAGTGTTTTAATCACCACCAGGATGTCATAAAGTATCGACCACTTGCGCTGGTAGCTGATGTCCAAAGCCACAACCTCCTCAAAGTCAGAGACCGAAGAGCGACCATTAATCTGCCATTCTCCGGTGATGCCGGGCTTGACCCGCAAACGCTCCCAGTGGTGCCGGCGATATTGGAGCACTTCCCCGACGGTGGGCGGACGGGTGCCCACCAGGCTCATTTCTCCCCGCAGCACATTCCAAAACTGGGGAAACTCATCCAGGCTCGTCTTGCGCAGAAATGCCCCAACCTTGGTGACGCGGGGATCGCAGCGATTCTTAAACATATTGCCCTGGGCCTGATTGGTGACCAGGTGCTGGAGCTGGTCAGCATTCACCACCATGGAGCGGAATTTCCAGATGGCGAAGCTCCTGCCCTTGAGGCCGCAGCGCACCTGGCTATATAGAATCGGACCGGGATCTTCTAGGTAAATAGCCAGGGCAACGATGGGGAAAATCAGGGCGGTCAAGCCCAGCCCAATCAGAGCTCCGCCAATGTCCATGGCCCGCTTCCAACGGCAGAAGGCTGCAGGATGATCTGCCAGATGAATCCCTTGCAGGCTAGAGAGCGCTGTCAGGCTAGACTCGGGTTTAAGCTGTTTGGGGGTCCAAGTCGATGTCATCGTCCCACTTAGCCTCATCCTTTGGATAACTTCTGGAGAACTTCTTTTTGGATCAATTCAGCGCGGTTTTAAGGCCTTGATAACCAAATAATAGCCAGGGAACTCAGGGAATTTGCTAGGTTGA
>JAAUQQ010000162.1 GCA_012032745.1 Synechococcales cyanobacterium RM1_1_8 | reverse complement strand
TTGGATAGCTGGGACAGCGTCGCGAAGGAGCAGGAAGGAGACCTGCAATACCAACGGGAAGTGGGGAAAGCGCCACCGCTGCTGTTCACCCCCCTAGACCCAGACCGACCCAAGGCCGGTGCCGCTAAAAAATTCAAAGCTCAGCGTAGTCTCCGGGATGTAGAGCCAACCGTTCATCTGTGGCTCCATGATCCCAATGGCAATGAAATGGAGGTGCAATAATCATGAGTCAGAACAAAGGTCGGAAGCCCCCAGCGGGTGAAATTCGCCAAAGTCAAATCCTCTCTAGCTTTGGCCCCGGTTCCATGGTGGATCTGCCTGAAACCTCCATCATCATGGGCGGTCTCAATCAGTGGAACTATGGCAAAACGGAGATCCCTCGCATCTATGAGCCTCGCCTAGAACAATACCTCCAGCAGAAATTCGGCCAGCCCAATCTCTCCCTGCGCGAGCCGCCTGCTAGCTCCCAAGATCCCACTGGACCCCGAACCGGCATCCAGAGCTTCATGTTTCCGGGCTGGTTTGTGGCCCAGGTGGACGAAGAATTCCTGGCTCCCAGCGGGAAACGTTATCGCACCCGCCCGCTGATGCCTTGGAAAAAGCTAGCCCCCCATGGTGGCAAGTATTTTGACAAGGATAAAAAGAAGCGTTCTGTGGTCCCGGTACGCTTTGTCCAAGCCTGCGTCCATGGCCACATCAGCGATATTAACTGGCGCTACTTTGTTCATAGGGGCGCGAGCTGTGTAGGTGAGCTTTGGCTCGATGAGGGCGGTACAGGCAATGACTTTGCCGATATTTTTGTGCGGTGTGAAGCCTGTGGAAAGCGTCGCCCGCTATCTGATGCAACTCTACCCAAGTCCAAAGAACTTGGTATCTGTCAGGGAAAGCGCCCCTGGCTTGGTCCCGCTCCACACTCTTCCGAAGCCTGTGGCATGGATGAAGACAACCGCCGCGTCTACAACAAGCTCCTGGTGCGCTCCGCAAGTAACGCCTACTTTGCCCAAACCTCCACGGTCATTTCCCTACCCAGCAGTGATGCAGCGATTAAAGAGGCTGTAAACCTCGTCTATGAGGACTTTTTGCAATATGCCGAGGGCGCTGATGACATTGCCCACGACCGCAAAAAGAAGCGCGTCTCCGAAGCCCTGGGCGAGTTCTCCAATGACCAAATCTGGGAGGAGGTCAAGCAGCGTAAAAGCGGTGCTAGACCAGAGTCGAAGAAAATTAAACAGGTCGAGATTGAAACGCTGCTGTCCCAACCTGACGAGATTGGCGAAGACTTGCCCGACAAAGACTTTTACGCTCGCAATCGCAGTTTAGATGGCCTGCCCGATTCGCTCAAAGCATCGGTAGATCGCATTGTGCTGGTCCATCGCCTGCGAGAGGTACGAGCCCAAGTCAGCTTCACCCGCTTTGAAGCGCCCTTCTCCGATATTGATGGGGAGTTGCAGCTCGACGTTGCCCCAGCCGCCCTAGGCCTGGAAACAGACTGGTTTCCGGCCATTGAAACCAAGGGAGAGGGGATTTTATCTCCTTTAAGCCTGAAGCGATCGCCGCTTGGCTCAAACGCGATGCCGTGAAGAAACGCGGCAATGAACTCCAGCAAGGCTTTGAAAAATGGCTCCAGCGCCGAGACATCAAACCCGATGCCTCTGGGGAACAGCCATTCAAGTTTCCCGGATTGCCCTACGTGATGCTTCACAGCCTGTCCCACCTGCTGATCACCGCCATTTCCTTAGAGTGTGGCTATTCTGCGAGCGCCATTCGTGAGCGCGTCTATGCCGGAACATCGGGCTATGGCATTCTGCTCTATACCGGCTCTTCAGGCTCCGAAGGCACTCTGGGCGGTCTCATTCAAATCGGGCGCAAGATTGAACATCACATCCAAACGGCCATCGACTCCGGTCGCCTCTGCTCCAATGATCCAGTCTGTGCCCAGCATAAGCCGGATGAAGCCTATGAAGAGCGCTTCCGCCACGGCGCAGCCTGCCATGGTTGCCTACTCATCTCCGAAACCTCCTGCGAGCAGGGCAATGAGTTTCTGGATCGGGCCTTGGTTGTCGAAACCGTGGAAAATGATGGGGCGGCGTTTTTCCCATCCTTCCTGTAGGCCATGGTGCAGACGACTTCGGCCTTTCACAAATTAAGTCGGCCTGGTTTGGAAGGCCTGGCCGATGCGATCGCCCAGGGCCGCATCTCACTCCCTTGTCAGCCCAGTAGCTTGACTACTGTGGTGCCCACTTTGCTGATGGGCGCGATCGCTACCGAGCTAAACCGACTCAACGGCGAAGGTATGAAATCGGCCCACCTCGCTTTCATGCTCAATCTCCTCGCCCAAGAGCGGCAGCAAGCCCAGGAACAACGCAATGGGATTGACCTGGTCTGGACCGGAGAAGAAGTCCTGGGGACTGAAAGCCGCGACACCCGAGTCGTGGTGCAGGAGCTATTCCGCAATGCCCAAAAGAGCGTCTTGATTTCCAGCTATGCCCTGGATAAAGGCAAGAAAGCACAGGCATTATTTCAGCCTTTGGCAGACCGGATGGCCGACGTTTCTGAGCTAAGGGTGCGGATTTTTATGAACATTAAGCGGCCCTATGGCGATCGCACAACCTCAGATGCGACATTGCTGCGCAAGTTTTCTGAAAGCTTCCGCAAGGAGATTTGGCCCGGCGATCGTCTACCGGAGGTATTTTACGACCCCCAGTCGCTCTCAACGGCGATCGGGCCTCGGGCCTGCCTCCATGCCAAGTGCGTCGTTGTGGATGACGAAACGCTATTCGTCACCTCCGCCAACTTCACCGAGGCAGCCATCAGCGCAATATTGAGGCTGGCGTCTTGATTGCTGATGCAGTCTCAGCTAAAGCGATGCGTGCTCAGTTTGAGATGTTAGTGACTCGAAAGCTCCTGCTGCGAGTTCCAGGACTCTAACCTATGGCATCTATCTACCACTACAGGGCGCAGTCTCAGCCTGGGCAATGGCTGGAAGCCTCATGAATAAAGAAAGCTGGTGATCGGATTTGAACCGATGACCGGCTGTTTACAAAACAGCTGCTCTACCCCTGAGCTACACCAGCAAATTATCTAACCTAGAGTAGACAGAAGCGGGAGAGATTTCAAGCCCCCTCCCAGGCTTCCGATGACCAGGTCTCCGACGACCAGGTCTGCGCTTCCAGCCGACACAGCCCTCCCAACGGGTTGATGCCGGTGAGCTGAACCCAGGGATGAGCTAGGGCATTGATAACCCTAGTAGACCCATGGAACAACGCTAAGCCATGCTGTTCTCAATCGCCCAGCGGGCCAGCTCGGTGCGGTTATGGAGGCCCGTCTTACCCAGCATGTTAGAAACATGGCTCTCAATCGTTCGCTGGCTGACGTTGAGCTGTTCCGCGATCTCGCGGTTTGCCATCCCCCGCGCCACGAACTGCACGACCTTCTGCTCGGTTGGGGTCAGCTCCACATCAAAGGGGACATGGATCGTTGGCTCAGCATCGCCACGGCCAGGCTGGCGCTGGCTGAGGCGCGATGCCTGCTTGAGGGATGACTCCACCTGGGCCACGAGTTCCTCAGGCTCGAAGGGCTTGACCATGTAGACATCTGCCCCGGTGGACAGGCCCTTGACTCGATCCTGGCTCTGGCCCTTCGCAGATAAGAACAAGACTGGAATCCAGCTTGTCTTGGCGTTCTCACGCACATTCTTGACGAAGGAATAGCCATCCATCTCTGGCATCATCACATCGCAGATAATCATATCTGGGGTGAGATTATCCAGGCATTCCAATGCTGCTCGACCATTCTCGGCTGTGACAACGTCATACCCGCGAAATTCCAAGTAGTCCTTGACGAGGAGAATCAAGTTGGGGTCGTCGTCAATCAGCAGAAGTTTCTTGTTGTCTGCCACGCTCTTGTCCTTAATGATGCAGTATTCGCGGTAGCCGCCTACTTGACCAGAGAGTGGGGGTAAACTCCCTGGACTATCAATCAGCAGATATATAGTACCCAAAGCTACCTACATTGACCAACTCCCCAAAGGCCTGACGAGTTTGATGTTCAGCGGATCTAGGGAAGCCTCTGAACAAAATAAAACTTATCGGGGGAGGGATTTACCCCTAGCGGAGGGTGCCCAGGCGGAAGGCCCGTTTTAACGACCGCAGCGGTAAATCAGCAGATCTTCGTACAAAACCATAGACAGAACATCGCCTTTAGGGCTGCTTAGCTCGAAGTTTAACCCCAAAGTTAAGCAAATGTACGAAGGGCATTACAGATCTCAGTTATCTAGCAGTTTCCATCATTTTTCGCTGAACCCGGAGAAATAGTAAATTCCCTTGCCCTGTCTGGGGAAGCAGAGGCGGAGCAGCCATAGGCTTGACCCAGGTAAGTGCAGTGTTTGTGGTGAAAAATTCTATCGTTCTGGGGGGCATTGGGGGGGGCGATCGCCAAAATCGGACTGTTCGCCAGGACATGGGACTCCACAGGCCGCTGGTTGAGCAGATGTTCTTGGATGATCTGTTCCACTAGATCTGGCGTGACGCTGTGATACCAGATGCCATCGGGGTAAACCAGCAGGATTGGCCCCTGGCGACAGATGCGCAGGCAGTCTGCTTTGGTGCGAAAGATCAGGGGAAGATCGGGGTTGTCCGAGTCAGATTCACCTGAGCCGGACGCATTTGGGCGGATTGGGCTGGGGGTATCTAGGCCCAGGGCCTGGAGGCGGTGTTTCAGATAGGTCCAGGTCTCTAGCCCAACTTGGGGGTCACAGCATTTGGGGTTGGTGGGGGTCGCGCAGAGGAAGAGATGGCGCTGGATCTGGTTGAGGCCTAGGGCTTTGACCTTGGCCATGAGGGCGGTCTGGCCCGCTGGTGGCGGTGCTGGCAAGGCATTGGCAGGTTCGGGCGAGCCGTCGGCGGGGGATGGGTCAGGGGAGGATGGGGCAGGGAAGGGGGCAGCGCCGGGGGAAGCATGGCTTAAATTTGAGAATGGAGACGTCTGGATCGTAGGACTGGCGGGCTGGGCTGGGCGAACCTAGGTCGGCAAATGTCCGGCATCGGCCATCAGCGCCAGGGCTTGGGCAATGACTTCACCGCCCTGGCCGACTTTGCAGCCCTGTTCGGTCAGGTGGCGCTTCCAGAGGCGGCTGCCGGGCTGTCCAGCGAAGAGCTGGAGCAGGTGGCGCAGGATGCGGTGGGCTTTGAAGTCTGGGCCGATCCAGCGATCGATGTAGGGAATCATGGCCTGGGCGATCGCCACCCGGCTGGGTGGCGTTTCTTGTCCAGCATAAAACAGCCCATCGGCCTGGGCGAACAGATAGGGGTTGTCATAGGCGGCGCGGCCCACCATGACCGCATCGACTAGGTCGAGCTGGCTCTGGGCCTGCTGAAGGGTGGTGAAGCCCCCATTGATCTCGATGAACAGGTGGGGAAAGGCCTGCTTGAGGCGGTAGACATCGCCGTAGCGCAGGGGAGGGACGGTGCGGTTTTGTTTGGGGTCGAGGCCCTGGAGCCAGGCCTTGCGGGCATGGATGGAGAAATATTGGCAACCCGCCGCTGCTACAGTTTTGACGAAGCGGACCATGTCTTCATATTGATCGAGGTCGTCAATGCCGATGCGGTGCTTGACGCTGATCGGCAGGCGGGTGGCTTGGGCCATGGCTGCCACGGCGCGGGCGACGCGGTCGGGCTCGGCCATCAGGCAGGCCCCAAAGCTGCCGCTCTGGACCCGGCTGCTGGGGCAGCCGACGTTGAGGTTGATTTCATCGTAGCCCCAGTCTTCGGCAATGCGGGCACATTCGGCTAGGCCCTGGGGCTGATCGCCGCCAAGCTGGAGCACGAGGGGTTTTTCCTCGGGGGAGAAGTCAAGCAGGTGAGGGCGATCGCCATGCAAAATCGCGGGCACGGTGATCATTTCGCTGTAGAGCAGCGTCCGCCGCGTGATCTGCCGCATGAAGTAGCGGTAATGGCGATCGGTGCGGTCCATCATTGGGGCCACACTGAGGGGATATGCCTGGGCTCTCACCCCGATCGCCGCAGTGGATAGCGAAGGCTGAGCCATGGCTTAAATCTCCCCGTGAGTAAAATTGAATCGAAGCGGCCCCAGCAAATGGGCACAAGACCGGACCGGCGATCGCCCCTAGCGGGAACGCTTGGCCGGTCGATTGGGGAACAGTAGCAATCCAGTCAAGACCAACACCAGAGACAAAATTTCCATAAGCTACCTGAGCAATGAATCTTTGAACCACGAATGAAAGCCCCGCACGGGAGCCGACCAGAGAAGCTCCGGATGAGCCGCCGAGGTCAGCGCGACCCCAGCTCATCCAGGCGAGCGCCCCCTCCCCCCGCCGTTCCCTCCCCAGCAAGCGCTGAGGAATCAACCCGTCTCACCCAGCCGCCGGAGGCATTGGCGGTTGGGGAAGGTTCAGGGCGGTTGGCTAGGGGGCAGGACTGATGGCTGTTTGAGATCAATGACCGAATGCTCGGCATACTAGCGGATTTACTTTTGCGCCAGCTTCAGGCGTTGTGCGCAAATACGCCTTCTGAAACACAAAGACTTCATCAATCCTACCCACGGTTGTGCCCTAGGCATCGTCAATCTCATCCACGCCCACTATTTTAGCCACGGGTGTCTACAATTCTAGTCCCAAACTCTGGTTCCAGTTCTGGTTCCATCCAGGGTTCCATCCTACTTAGCCGTTAGAGAGCCGCGATCGCTAGCTGTCGTAATCGCGGTTGGCCAATTCCTCAGAATATTGAGCGGTATATTCCTCATAGCTCTGCTGCTGCACCCGTTCCTGGCGCTGGTGGGCCGCCGAAGCTTGGAGTTCCTCGACGATGTCCCAGGCAGTTGCGCAGTCGCCGGAGGTGGCCCCCTTTTCGCTACAGACCGCCCGCGCATTGGCCAGCGCCTCTTGGATTTTGCTCTGGAAACCACGGACTGGGGCTGCTCGATGAAGTCGCTCTTGTGCATGATGTCGCCCAGGGAAATGATGCCCTGGAGGCCTTGATCGCTGACCACCGGCGCACGGTGCAGCTTCAGGTTGGCGAACAGCCGCGCCACATACTCCACCCCCAGGTCCGGCGGCACCGAGACACAGGGCTTGGTCATAATTTCATAGACCCGGATCTGCTTTGGATCCTTGCCGTAGGCGGCCACTTTGTAGATGATGTCGGACTCCGTCACCATGGCGTAGGCATCGTTGTCGATGCGCTTTTCCACAACCAGGGCCCGCAGGTCTTTTTCCTTCATCAGGGCGACGGCTTCGGCCACGGTGGCAAACCCTTTGATGGTCACGACGGTCTGGGTCATCACATCGGCGGCTTTCTTCATGTCAGCTTCTCCTGGGCTGGAATGGTTGGGCGGGGGCGGTCTAGGGCCAGTCTAAGCAGGGGCCAGTTGTGGTGTGGCCTGGCTGCTATCGGTCAAATATCCCATGAAGCAAGGTGTAAAAACAGGGAATTACAAACAGCGTCAGCAGCGTCGCGAAGGACAGCCCCGAAAACACAACCACGCCCAGGGGCTGCAAGAACTCAGACCCTTCGCCGATGCCGAGGGCGAGGGGCAGAAGGCCGAGGACGGTGGTGAGGGTGGTCATGAGGATGGGGCGAAGGCGCTGGGGCGCAGCCTGGAGGATGGCGGCGGGGGCGCTGATGCCCTGGCGATCGCGAATTTGATTGGCCAGCTCCACCAAAATAATCGCATTGTTCACCACAATCCCCACCAGCAGAATCGCGCCAATAATCACCGTTGCGCCGATCGCCGTCTGGCTCAACCACAGCCCGAGCAAACCGCCGGTCAGGGCCAGGGGCACGGTCAACATGATCACCAGCGGATCGACCAGGGAGTTGTATTGCACCGCCATCACCACAAAGACCAAAAAGGCCGCCAGGGCACCCAGCAGCCTGAGGGCAGCTTGGATTTGGCGATTGCTTTGGCCAGCGGCGCTGGGGAGTCGGCTGATGCCAGGGGGCAATTCCAGATCGGCGAGGATGCCGTCTAGTTCTTCTAGGGCCTGGCTAAGGCTGGCCCCATCGGCCAGGCTGCCTTCGATCAGATAAATTTGCCGCTGGTTGATGCGTTGGATTTCGGCGGGGACTTCACCGGCCTGGATGCGGGCGACATCACCGAGTTGGATCGCTTCGTTGTTGCCGGTAAACAGGGGGATGCCTTCGAGCTGGTTGGGGCGCTGGATCGTGCCGGGGGGAAGCTGGACGTTGATGTCCACGAGGCGATCGCCGCGTTGGAGCTGGGTGGGTACTTTGCCGGACAGGACTGTTTGCAGCGTGTCGCCCATGGCCTGCTGGGACAGCCCCAGGGTGGAAATGCGATTCCAGTCCGGCAGGATTTGGGTTTCGGGGCGGGGCGGATCCGCATCGGGGCGGTACTCTGCCAGGGTGGCGCGATCGCCCAGGGCCTCGACCACCTGCTGCCCCGCCTGTTCCAACAGTCGGCTGTCCTCCCCCTGGAGCACCACATCCACATCGCCCCGCACGGGGGAGTTGTTGAGCACCAGCCCCCGCACGGACTCGGGGCTGAGGCGAATGCGGGTGCCAATCAGGGGCAGTTGGCGAAACTTGCCGTTGGCACGGTCGATCCAGGCAAAGGGATCGACCTCGGGCTGGAAGTTAATCGTGCTGGAGCCCCGCAGGGCATTGACGCTGGTGCTGCTGCCAAACAGTCCGCCCCCGGCAGTGGTGAAGGTTTCGCGGACCTCGGGCTGGGACAGCAGCGCTTGATCGATGGCGGCCATGACACGGCGGTTTTGGGCGGCGGAGGTGCCGGGGGGAAACTGCACCCGCAGGCTGGCTTGGCCGGTGTTGATCCGGGGCAGGATTTCCTGGGGAATGCGCTCGAACAGCCAGCCGCTGCTGAGAGTACAGAGGGCCAGACTGAGGGCGATCGCCAGCCAGTTGAAGCGCAGAATCTGCCCCAGCAGGCGGCCATAGGCGCGGGTGATGGCCTGGACCCCGTGATTAAAACCCTGGGATAGAGCATTGCGGGACGGTCTCTGGGTCTGGGCCTGGGCCTGGGCCTGGGCCTGGGCTTGGGGCGCAGCGCTCAGGAGCTGGGACGCCAGCATCGGCACGACGGTCAGGGCCACGAGCAGCGACCCCGCCACGGCAAAGCTAATGGTCAGAATCAGCTCACTGAACAGCAGCGATAGGAAACCTCCCACCAGCAAAAATGGAATCACCACCACCAGGTTCGTGGTGGTGGAGGCCAGCAGGGCCGATTCTAGTTCCTGGCTTTTGAGCTCGACGAGTTGACGCCAGCGGCGGCGATCGCTGCCCCGATTGACCCCCAGTCCATTCCCAACAGTGGCACCGCTCGCTCTGCCTAGCTGCCCCGGATCGGCTGGCCCCAAGTTGAGGCTAGGGTCGGTTCTGGTTTTAGCGAGAGCAACCCGCTCAGCCAGGGGCAGAGCTACCCCGCCCCGAAGTCCCCCTGTTCGCAGCAGCGACGATGGGCTGGCGGCCTCGCGGAAATTCTCGCTGGAACTGCCGAGCGATCGCGCCAAGCCAGAAGACCCGTTACCGTTACCCAATGGGTTGCCCGATAACGAGTCACCCGATAACGGCTCAGCACCCGCCTCCCTCGCCTGGGCAATGTTTTCGAGCATGACGATGGAGTTGTCCACCACGATGCCCACGCCCATGGCCAAACCGCCCAGGCTGAAAATATTCAGCGACAGGCCAAACAGAGACATCAGAATCAAGGCCGCCAGCACCGCCAGGGGAATGGCAATCAAAATAATCAGCGTCTGGCGCAGGGAGCCCAGGAAAGCCAAGACGGCGATCGCCGCTAAGCCCGCCCCGCTCAGCCCAGCCATGGCAACGTTTTGGATGGCGCTGCGCACAAAGCGCGATTCATCTAGCGTCGCGGTGATCACCATATCCGCTGGAATCAACCCGGAGGTTTTGAGCTGTTCGAGCTTGGCCTTGACCCCATCCACCACGGTGACGGTGTTGGCATCGGGCTGCTTTTGGATGCTGACCTTGACCGCCGGTTGGCCATTGAGGGAGACGAACACCCGCTGTTCCTGGGTGCCATCAACAATGTCGGCAATGGTGCGCAGGCGCACCTGGCGAGTGGCGGGACCAACCTTGAGATTGGCGATGTCCTCCACCGATTGGAACTTGCCCACCAGCCGCGTCAGGTTTTCCTCACTGCCGCCCCGCAACAGGCCGCCGGAAATGTCTTGGTTGCGATCGCCCAAGGCCGCCGCCACCGTGGCAATGTCAATGCCCGCCGCCCGCATCCGCTGGAGATCCAGGTTGATCTGCACCTCTTCTTCCACGCCCCCGGAGATATCCACCGTGGCTACTCCTGGCACCCGCGCCAGTTCCCGCGACAGCTCCTCATCGCTGAAAATGCGCAGGGCCACATCCGGCAGGGAAGCGGAAGTCAAGGCGATTTCATAGACCGGCAGTTGGGAGGGATCGAATTTGAACAGACGCGGTTCGCCGATCGTGTCCGGGAGGCGATCGCGCACCCGGTTCAGCGCCGCCGTGGCATCATTCAGGGCCTGGTTGACATCACTGCCCGGCTCAAAATAGAGATCGACCTGGGCGCGGCCTTCCCGCGTTTGGGAAAAGATTTGGGTCACGCCGGGGGTGACTGCCAGGGCTTCTTCCAGGGGCCGGGTCACTTCATCTACGGCGACGCGGGGCACCAGCCCCGGCGCATCGACCCGCAGGCCAATGCGGGGGTAAGTAATGGAGGGCAGCAGGTCCACGGGCAGGCGGGTGAGGGCAAATAGGCCCAGTACGACGATGGCCAAGCAGAGCATGGCGGTGCCGATGTGTTGGCG